>JASHSF010000031.1 GCA_030036955.1 Nitrososphaerales archaeon | reverse complement strand
CGGGAGGCGACTGATGAATCCCACAGTGTCCGATAGAAGCACCCTGTCTGCTTTGCCTGGAATTGGCTCAAAACCCCTGGTCGTGGTCGTAAGAGTTGTAAAGAGTTTGCCAGATTCTTCTTTTGTTTCGGACGCAAGTCTGTTGAAAAGGGTTGTTTTTCCGCTGCTTGTGTAGCCTGCCAGAGAAACGAAGGGCAAGTTGGATCGTTCCCTCGATAATCTGTAAAGGTCGCGTCTCTTCCTTGCTTCCTCTAGTTTCCTTGAAACTAGACCCATCTGCTTCTTAAGTGCCCTAAATTTGACATCAACAGCATACTCGCCCATTCCCATGAATCCCGCTTGCTCACCTTTGAGCGATATTCGAACCGCCTCCCTCGCTCTGGGAATTTCGTACTTTAGCTCAGCTAGTTTGACCTGAAGTTTTGCCTCGGTAGTGGTTGCCCTCGAATTGAATATATCGAGGATCAACCTTTCGCGATCTATTACTTCTTGATGGGTGAACTTTGCCAGGTTGTGTGCCTGGGAAGATGAAAGACGCTCGTCGATGATGATCATCTCGGTTTTTAGATTCTCTACGTCGGATTTGATTTCTTCAGCCTTGCCCGTTCCAACGCCGTACTGGCGCCGATTCAATATCTTGGTCTCGTACGTACGAGCTATATTGTACCCTGCAGCTTCGACAAGGCCCACGGCTTCGTTTTTTACAAATTCATCCGGGTAGGTGACGAGAATAACCTTCTTTCCGGATAGTCTGCTTCCTTCTGACATTTCATAGGCGTCCGTGTGAAAAATCAGAATGAGATTATTGCATCCTCAAAGAAGAACGATCCATCTTCTCGCCGTAGTCCAGAAGATCAGTACTGCAAGACGCACAGCGTCCGAAAATGGCTAGGCGGGGCGTTGTTTAGAGCATTCCATAAGTGAGATGTTGCTCGCGCCGCATTTGCAAGTCTTTTTCTCTTGCTTGCTTCGCTACTTCTCCAACTTTTTTCGCTTCATCTATCCTTGCGGCTCCGACAATGTCCGTGATTGTCTTTATCCCCATTTGAGTGATTTCTACTTCGCTTTTGGTGCTCATGATCAAAGTCCCATTCATTTTCTTTATAGCAGATCTCAAGCGGGGACTGGGAATTATTCTTCTGCCCCTATTGGCGGGCGGCTCGACAATTTCAGCGATCTCCCAAACACGCCTCGGTGATCGCTCGACGAGGGCAATCAAGATCTTTTGCATTCTCTCATCCACTTCTAGCTCCGTTTTTTCCTTCTTTGGAAACTTTGATAGGAGGTTAGCAGCTTCCTCCTTGGATAATCCAGCTCGACTCTTGTACCCCTCAGTGAACGAGGCGATGACCGAGATAATATCCGGCCAATAAATTTCCTCGTAGTCCTGCAACAGCACGAATGTCTCAGCAGGGACATAATACCCGCCTTTAACAGGATACAATTGGCGCGTGCCAATATGGGACGACATTTCCAAGTTGCGCAACTCCTGGTTCCCTATTTCAGAATCAGAGGCCAGCGTTCGGCAAATTCACGAAAAAAGTGCATGGACACTCGGAAATAAA
This sequence comes from Nitrososphaerales archaeon, assembly GCA_030036955.1. Classification (GTDB taxonomy): domain Archaea; phylum Thermoproteota; class Nitrososphaeria; order Nitrososphaerales; family CADDZS01; genus JASHOD01. The sequence goes on along the minus strand of JASHSF010000031.1, from coordinate 9,407 downwards.
TTCATGTTTAGGAAAGCTCATACATATTATTAGTCGGCCTGACTTATTACTGTTTGGCTTCGCCTCATCTAAATTTGTGCTGATTTTTAACAAAATTTCTATAGTTAATGCACAAATGTCTTATCTTTCTTAGAGCCACTACACGGCCGACATGTTGTTTCTTGATACTACTTTACTGACATTAATTATCGCTCCTAATTCGTTTGCCATCTTGCCGCGGATAATAGATCTCTTTGGAGGAATTATTTTACTGATCATTGGAATCTTGGTCATAGTCCTGCTTGTCGCGGTTGCCCTGGTCTTGTTACCTGCCATAATTGTTGCCATAATAGTATGGTTCTTGACAGGTAGTTTCTTTTTCGCTGGCGTAGCGTTCTTGGTAGTGGCGCTGGTAAGCCTAATCTTCGTGTAGTTACCAGTTCACTTCACAGGTTCTAGCCAAGCCGAGTATTTTGGATCACGGCCGCGTACGAGATTCAAGAACCTGGTCTGAATTTTTTCGGTAATCGGACCCGCGGAGCCATTTCCCATAAGGTGACCATCAATTTCTCTAACCGGCGTGACCTCGGCCGCCGTGCCTGTGAGAAACACCTCGTCGGAGGTCAGCAATTCTCCCCTGCTGATGTTCCGTTCTTTCACACGGTAACCCAAATCTCGTCCCAATTGTAGGACGGAATCCCTCGTAATGCCAGGAAGAATCCCGGCTGAGAGCGGAGGCGTACATACGATCTGATCTCTAACGACGAACAGGTTTTCGCCCGTACCTTCGGTTACCATCCCGACCGTGTTCAGCAATATCGCTTCATCATAGCCGAGCTTTTGTGCCTCTATTCTCGCAAGAATGCTGTTAGCGTAATTCCCGGCGGCTTTAGCCATCGTTGGGAGAGATCGCGGATCTATTCTCGCCCAGGATGATATTTTACACCTGACTCCTTTCCTTAATCCGTCTTCGCCCAAATAGGGCAGCCACGGCCACATAGCAATCGCGACGTGAACCTTGTTTCCTTTGGGATTGATGCCAACCTCGTCCCAACCATAGTATACGATCGGACGAATGTAGCACTCCTTTATTTTGTTGGCAATGAACAGATCTTTGATTGCTTTCGCGATTTCTTGTTTTTCGAAGGGAATTTTCATATCGTAAATCTGGGCGCTGTGGTAGAGCCTCCGAACGTGAGCATCCAACCGGAATATGATTGAACCGTGGTCGGTTTTGTATGCCCTGATTCCCTCGAACATCGCGCTTCCATAGTGAAGAGAATGAGTCATCAAATGTACCGTAGCGTTATCCCAAGGAATGATTTCTCCGTCCATCCAGATCTTGTCTGTCTTTTTCAAGAATCAGGTCGAACTTCGAAAGCAGATCCAGTTTATCATTAAAAAGGATGACGAGGTGAATGAAAGCGACTAGATCTAATCTTCATCTGCTGGCGGTGGGATATCGAGGCCATAGTCTTCTATCCTTGCTGCACTAACTACTTTCTTGACCTCCAGCTGATTTGTAGTTTCCCGATCGGTTTGATTGTCATGCATCTTAGTTACTGAATTTTCCGGGTTCTGAACACTTTCGCCTGATTCACTTTCTGGAAAAAAATCGTCTTCGCTCTTGGCAACTCCAGAACTTGAATCGGGCAGTAGAGGGACGTATTTTGCAGAGGAGAGCTGGCGAATTCGTCGAGCCATAACGTCGCCTATTCCTTCGACCGTTCGTAGCTCCGCTTCATCCGCTCCAAAAACTTGTTCGAGAGTACTCAACCTCGCTAGTAATCTGTCAGCCAGCACAGCATCCACGCCCGGTATTCCAGAAACGACGTAACGCTGATTTTCGCCGAGTGTGGAGGGTTTTCTCCCTTCTCTGATCCTCGTCTCCCTTTTCTTTTCTATTTGCTCACGCCTGGCTATGTGGTAAACAACTTCTGCGACTTCCCTCTCAGAAGACGCCAAAAGAACTGGAGTTTTGAAATCTGAAATTACGCTTGCTAGCGCCCCGTAGAAAGCTGATTCACCGATGCCAATAATCTTTCTAAAATCTCCCTGAACGATGAGAACTGGTCTCGCGTACTTGTCTGCCATTGCCGCGAGCTGTTTGAAAAGGCGGCCGTCAAATATCGACTTTACAAAGTCATCCGTCGTTTTTCTTTCGATGACAACTTCGCTCGATGCAACAAAATCTCCGATTTCCAGCTGCTTGACTTCCACCTTGGCTCCCCTGGCTCGGAGACGCTCGACAAACTGCGCGAGTTCTCGCGTATCTACGTAAACTACGGGAACCTCCTGCGAAGCAGTGCCTGGCTTCAGAAACGAGTCAAGAGGCCCCCCGCGTTCTTTGTCAAGGCTGAGCGCGCTTGCCACCTTTCTTACATCGCGCAGTCTTCTCCGACTTAGCCAATAGTACGCTTCGTCCCTAGTTCCCTTTGTTATCAGAACGTACATGTGTCCCTCCTTCTTACGTCCGGTCCTTCCCTTTCTCTGGACAAATCTCACAGCGCTTGGGACGTTGTCATAGAAGAGAACTAGATTGCATTCTGCGACGTCGAGCCCTTCCTCGCCGACCTGCGTAGCGACGAGGATGTCATAGACGCCCTGCCGCAGCTCGTCCAGCGCCTGAACTTGCTTTTTCTGGCTCTGTCCGGTCTTTCCGCTCTTGCCTATCAGATACCCGGCCCGGAAACCGTTTTTGATCAATGCGGTGTAAATTTGATCAACCGTGTCCCTGTAACTCGCAAATATTATGGCGCGCTCTCCGGACTTTACTTTCTCGCAAAGCTTCAAGACCTCTGCAATCTTTGGGTGTTCGAGTCCGATGCGCAATGCTTCTTGTGTTCTTTCATAGGCTAGCCTGAACCTGCTGTCGTTGAGAAGCTCTCCCATTCCGTAGCCCCTTTTTCGCTCGATTAGTCGATCCATGAAAGCCTTGTACGCATTCAGGCTTTGAGTTTCAAGAAGATTTAGAGCATGGAGTAATCTAATGCTGCTGAAAAGAGCGCTCCGAAGTTGGGAGCTTTGGATCTGCTCGACTTTCATACGGAGGCGAAGCAAATCCCTGAGGGTAATGGAGCCGTAACGATTTTGCTTGATTAGTGCAGCATCTTCGAGGAGCTTGAGTCTTGACTCCAGAGCATCCTTCATGAGCTTTTGAATATTTTCAAGCTCGGGTGAAAGACGTAGCTCTATCCATTCCACTTCAGTTTTGAATACGTACGGTCGAACATCCTCGTCTCGCTCATCCCTCACCTCAACTTTGGATATCTTGAGCTTTGAAAGGATCTCTTCGACCTTCTTTTGATCGGAAGGTAGGGAGGCAGTCATTCCGAGGATCCTGCCATCCTTTCTCATTTCGTTGTACATGGCAGCAATCATGCAATAAGCATGGTTACCTATCGCTCTGTGAACTTCGTCAAAAATTATTAGAGCAAAAGACGCGATATCGCAGTTTTTCCTCCTGAGATCGCTCACCATAACCTGCGGCGTTGCACAGACTACGCGCTTCGCCCAGATGTTCTTGCGATCACCGAAAGTGTCCTCCCCGGTCAAAACTCCGATTTCTTCTCTGTCTATTGTGAGATGATCGCAGAGGAACGAGTAGTGCTGATGCACAAGCACTCTTGTAGGGGCTAAAATGAGACATTGGCAGGAAGGATCTTTCGACAAGTAGTTCGCTATGAGCAAAAGGGCGATTGCCGTCTTGCCGAGCCCAGTCGGCAGCACGACGAGCAGGTTTTGCTCGCTCGAGGCCTTGGCTAGATCAACTTGATACCGTCGTTCTTCCAGACTACCAGGTTTGATAAGGGGCCTCTCCACAAACAGCTTTTCCATAAATATCGCCTACGATTTGGTTCCCGGCTCGCTGGACTGACTCAAGCATTGCCACGCGATGCTATTGAAGGTTTTTTAATTGCGAAAGAAGCAAATGCGAACCGACTATTTGACCTTGTGATTATCCGTTATTTAGCTGACAAAATAGCCGAAACGCAAGGAGAAGCGAACCGGTCTTGATATTTAGTTTCGAGGGTTTGGATGCCAGCGGGAAAAATACCCAATCAAACCTTCTGTACGAATCGCTTTTGAAAAAACGAATTCGTTGTGAGTACTTGAGCTTTCCAGACTATTCGACCAAAATAGGACAAGAGATCAGAGCTTTTCTCACTGGAAAAAGAGAGTACGGAATTGAGACGCGTCATGTCCTTTACTGTGCGAACAGATATGAACACATAGAAAAGATCAAGAAATGGATCACGGAGCAAAAGGTGGTGATTGTAAACAGGTACTGCGAATCTAACATCGCGTACGGCGCCGCGAGCGGCTTATCGATCGAATGGTTGACGTCGCTCGAAAGCGTGATGCCGCAGGCCGACTATGTATTCCTGCTCAAAATTAATCCTGAGGTCACCACCGCAAGGAAACCAAAGAGGGACAGGTTTGAGGCTAATATTGAATATCTAAGGAGAGTCGCTGATGTGTACTTGACTTTGGCCGAAAGCAGAAACTGGATTGTCATTGACGGCAACAGAGCGGTGAGCGATGTACACGCGGAGATTTCTAAATTATCAGCAGCTCTGATGAGCGAAGGCCCGTTCGAGCCGGACTAATCGACCTTCAAGATTCGCATAAACCAAATTAGGCAGTAATCGCCTTTCTAAGGATCATTGACTTCGGAACAACTGATGAGCCGAAAAGGACCTTCCGGGGAGGCAGACGACTCCTCTGGCAAAGCACCCGCTCTCGACAGAATCGACCGGAAAATCTTGACCATTCTGCAGAAAGATGCCAGAACACAAGCGTCAAGCATCGCAAGAATCACCCGATACAACGAAAACACAATTCGGTACAGGATAAGGCGCCTGCAGAAGAGAGGCGTAATCAAAGAATTTACCGCACTCTTGAATCCACGAATGATCGGCTTACCGATCGCAGCGATAATGATGATCACAACGGAACCGAACAGCCTCGAACTGGTGTTCGAGAAACTAGCTAAGCTCGAAGAGACAAAGCACATACTCCAGGCAACGGGAAAGCACGACCTCATCGTCGTCGCCCACTACAAAGATCTGGACGCAATGAATTCGGCTTCCCAGCACATCAAGGCCATCCACGGAGTAAAGGAAGCAGAAATTCACCTTGCAACAGGACTCATTAAAGTCGAAACAAAATTTCAACTATGAGCTTGGAGTCGATTCATGGCGCATTGATTCACGGACTTTAGTAGTGCTCTAATTTTGCCACTTGTTATATCAGAAATCGATTCATATCGCATTTCTCCTACACTATATCAAAGTTAGATATGACGGTACAAAACTATATTACAGTTCATTGCCAAGTACTGTGATCGTTCCTTTCGCCGATCATTTCGCTGAATAGAATTGCATAACTTTGCAGCTCGAGGAAGAACAAATGTCAAATTCAGTCATGGTCTCAAATTTGTCAAGCCTTCCCAGTGAAATTCAGGAGCTGGAAGCTCTTTCAAAGAACTTTTACTGGGTGTGGAACCGATCAACCAGAAAGATCTTCGAAGAAATCGATTTCAAGCTCTGGGAAACCACTGGGCACAATCCCGTAATCTTGCTTCAAAAAGTGCCACGTGCGCGCTTGGAAGACCTCGCCAGGTCTTCTGAATTCACTTCCAGAGTAAACAAAGCATACGCAAACCTCGCTGAATACGGTTCCAAGGGCTTTTTGAACACATGGTATCAGAGGAACTATTCGCCGAGCAGTGAACAGTTAGTCGCCTATTTTTCTGCGGAATTTGGGATTACAGAGTGTCTCAAGATATATTCGGGGGGCCTTGGCATACTAGCCGGGGATCATTTAAAGTCCGCATCAGATCTCGGAATTCCTCTGGTTGGAGTGGGTCTCTTTTACCGTAACGGCTACTTCTCTCAGCACATGACCTCCGATGGTTGGCAGATTGAGAATTATCCCGAAAATATACCTCATGAATTGCCCCTTGAGCTCGTAACGAAGCCCGATTCGAAAGATCCTCTCATTATTTCAGTCCCAATAAACGCTAGACAAATCAGGATTAGGGCATGGCGGGCCGAAGTAGGACGCGTACCCTTACTTCTGATTGATTCGAATCTACCAGATCTAAACTCGAGAGAAGATTGCGACGTAACCTCGCAACTTTACGGAGGAGACATTCACACGAGGATTCAGCAGGAAATACTACTTGGTATGGGAGGAGCGAAGCTTCTTGAAGTGCTCGGCTTTTCACCCACCATTTATCACATGAACGAAGGGCACGCAGCGTTCGTCATCTTGGAAAGGATCCGGCGATTGATCGAGGACCCCTCAAACCCGGCATCATTTGACGAAGCCAAATCCAGGGTCTCCCAAGCCAATGTTTTCACAACGCATACACCGGTCTCCGCCGGTATAGACGTATTCGACAAGTCACTCATTGAGAAGTATCTGGGCTGGTACTGCGCGCGAATAGGTATCAATTTGGACACTTTGATGGAAATGGGTCACGATGGCCCTTCTCACGGCGCGGGATTTAACATGGCGGTATTTGCCCTAAAATATTCCAATAAAGCGAATGCCGTCTCGCGCTTGCACCGAGCCGTTGCAACCAAACTTTGGAAGGATGTCTTGGACAAGAAGCAGAGCGGCCCGAACAATTTATCTGATTTAGAGATACAGCACGTCACAAATGGGATTCACACCCCATCGTGGATTTCAGATTCTTTCGCTGATCTTTACGATCAGTATCTCGGCAAGAACTGGATGGATAGCATGGACGATCCTGCAGCTTGGGCTAAAGTTGAAGGGATTCCTGATGAACTCATTTGGCGAACTCATTGCGTGGAAAAATCAATGCTCATTGAGTATGCCTTCGATCGCGCAACTCGCAAAGATGGAAATTCTGAAGGCAGGAACCTTTCGAGGGACGCTCTGACTGTCGGTTTCGGACGACGCTTTGCTACTTACAAGAGAGCGTCCCTACTGCTTCAGAAGCGCGAGGACCTCGCTCGATTGCTGGGGAGCAATTCCCGCCCAATTCAATTCATATTCGCAGGCAAAGCGCACCCAAGAGATCATGAAGGGAAAAAGATCATCCAGGAAATTATCAACTTTGCAGAGAGCGACGAGGGAAACGGCAGGATAGTGTTCCTCCCCGATTACGATATTTCTACGGCTAGGAGACTGCTCCAAGGGGTTGATGTCTGGCTGAATAACCCGAGGAAACCTCTCGAAGCCTGCGGAACGAGTGGAATGAAGGCAATCTCCAATGGTGTGCTAAACTTTAGCGTTCTCGACGGCTGGTGGGACGAAGCTTACACGCCCGAAACCGGATGGGCAATAGGAGAGGTATCAACGAAAATTCCGAGACACGTAGTTGATCGCTTGAGCGAATCGAACGACAAGTCTGATGCCGAATCTTTGTACAATGTTTTGGAGAATCAAGTTATGACAGAATTCTTTGATAGAAATGAAAACGGACTTCCGACAAAGTGGATTACCAGAATGAAGCGCTCAATAGTCAAAGATTCTGTAAGGTTCAATACGAGACGCATGGTAATCGAATACGCTAGACTTCTCTACTTCGATAAACTGTCCCCACGTCCCGTTGCGCAAACAACGGGAGAGCTAGGAAGCTCTCTGCTCGACGAAGCGGCTTTCGACTGGAATTAGAACTACAGCAAGTTTCATCCAATCCTTTTTTGCGGCAATTCGAACCAGTCCAATTCGCCCCTCGGACATTTTCGGACGTCAGTGCCAGCGGGAGAGCCTTGTGCATCGATGAGTCCTGCTTTCAGTGCGATGGTTGAAGACATTACACACGAATTTCCGTTTCGCTGTTGCGTGAATAGCGAATAGTACAGTTCCTTCGCCGGGTCGGGAAACTCAGAGTAGTAGAATATTCTCCTTGTCCCATCCCTGCTCAAACTGAGAATGATAAGGTTTAGAGCGCCGCGCTCCAATTCGGGCTGATAGACAAGGTCGATTACCTTCTTGATTCGGGCATCTACGGGTCCCTCCTGCTTATCGAGCAGGTACGTGAAGACTTCCGTATCATTAAGAAGAGATACATCAACCCCGATCATTTCAGAATACTTTCTGAGCTTGGCTACGTGCCCATTATGACTCACGTAGACCAATTCATTCCCGATGTGGGTAGAAAACGGATGCGAATCAAAAGGTCCTCGCTTCGGCTCACCAAGAGCTGCTTTTCTCGAATGGACAACAGCTGTCACAGATGCAACAGCAGTTTTCAAAAAGCTTCGAGAGCGCTCATCTTCAAAAATGGGCTCTACGCTGCGGACATAGTACTGGTCGGATTCGCTGAACCACACTCCGCCCCATCCGTCATCGTGGGAGATCTTTTTGTCAGAGAAATCATCCCTTCTTGAGGCATCAATCAATGCGGTCAGGAAAGCCTCCCCTAATTGCGGCGATCCATCGTAACCAAACATTCGGCACATAATGTAACTTCACACACACGGGCATTGACGTTTAATTCCTTTCTATGAATTTCTCAAAACGGATCTTTAGTCTGCACCCGCGAAGCTAATCTCTTCGGGCGGTCTAATTCCTCTGAAGAGATACCAGAGAGCAATTGCGGATCCAAAGTAGCCGAGAAATCCAATTACAAACGGAAGGGACAAAAGTCCTGCTGAAAAAAGTACCCCTCCAAACACTATCCCTATCGAATTTGTGATTCCCCAAGCTGTTGTCGCGATTCCGGTTGCAGCTGCTCTCTCTCCTTCATCAACGACTCCCATTATGTACGACTGCAGTATGGGCCAGGAGATATTTATGAAAATACTTCGAACTGCGAATAGCAGCGCCGCCACTAGAAACAAATTGGAAAATGGCATCCCCAACAAGAAGAAGGCGGAGATTATCCCAGTTAATACTGCTGCTCGGAGCGTACCCCACTTTCTTACAAGTCCGGGTATGAAAACAATCGAGCTAGCAGAAACAAGCTCAGCTAGACCAATCCAGAGTCCGGCAACTGATTCCGTAGTGTGGAAACTAAGAGTGTACCAGGTTGCCACTAGCTGAACACTGACCCCGAGTCCGAGTCCTGAAAGGGCATAAACAATCGTAAATCGCATAATCTGTTTTCCGGAAACAAATCCGGACCTCAATCGCCGCCACGAGGACCGACCTAATAATTCATTGCCTGCATTCTCATGGGATGTGTACGTCTCTGACTGATCGTGACTCTGTACTGTAGCCCTCGGACGTGTTCCGTTAACGGAAGTTTTCAACCGTTCCTGAACAAAGAAGAGCGGTAGAATAGAGACTACGATTATGGATGCCATAATATAATAAGAAAGAGAATGTGCTATTGTGTCGCCGATCCCAAAGTACGTCTCAAAGAAGCCTGGAATTAAGCTGAGCACTGCTCCTACTGTGAGTGATATAGTCCAAGCGGCTTGAACGGCGCCGAATATTCTTGT
>JASHSF010000228.1 GCA_030036955.1 Nitrososphaerales archaeon | reverse complement strand
ATAAAGAGAGGCTACACCATGGCAAAGTCAAGCTACCTTGGGGTGGCCATGGTCTTGAGCGTCCTAATTGCTGCCGCAATCAACATACTCTACGCCGTCGCGGTGTTCTCACTGCACCCTAGCTATCAAGTACTGCTCAGCTCGCAAATTCCTGCTTTGTTTCTCGCTCATTTGTACCTCGGATCAGGAGAGGAAGTACTAACAGCGGTTGCATTTCTCACAGCAACTATTACGACGTTCGTACCTGCTTTTCTGGCCGCCTCTAGGCACTTGAGCGCTCTATCTGAGGACGGATTCGTTCCCAGGGCCGTATCGAACCTGTCATACGTTTTCACACTTGGGGCGATCCTGATTCTGGCTATTGGGAACCAGAACTTTCTGATAGACATAACGGATTTTCTGGTTTTGATCAGCCTTGGAATAATTTCCGTTTCAGGAATCTGGCTCAGAAAAAGAACAATAAGAACTCTAAAAGCAAACGATATACTTCCTCTCGTCGTTGGCATCAGCTGCTTGGTAGCAGGGGCTTCAGTTTATTTCATAAGCGCATCAGTTGCAATCTTTGGCTCCGTTTCGCTGGCCGTTGTTTACTTGATCTACGACATATACGAGCTCGGCTGGTTCGGGACGCAGCTTTTCCTCGGAATTTTCGACGGAATTGTATTCCTTGCGCTCATACTCTTTCCGCGAGCGGGTTTTTCTTTCCAGTACTTCGTCTTGTTTCAGTGGTTGGGAGTCTCGGGTTCGCTAACGGGATCTGATTTTCTTTCGGTCGTTCTTATGATATGCACTTTTGCGATTTTCGTAAACTTATCGGTTGACTTGAGCTTGAAAAACTCGACTCGCGACAAGGTCGAACGGAAACTAGTGCCGCGTCTGCAATAATTCCAGAGGCTATGGATAGATGCGCTCGCCAGTTTCCTTGTCTTCGAGCAGTATCGCCCTGTAAGGACAGGTCTGAGCGGCAACGAAAATTTTCTCAGGAACGTCGCCGTTCTCATCAAGAATTTCGAGCGGCGCAGGATCGAAAACTGATTTTTTCTTCTCCCAGTCTAGTCTGAAAACTTTCGGAGCAAGTTCAACACACGAAGCGGCGCCCATGCATGAGTTCCAGTCGACTCTTATCCCAACCTTCTTGCCGTCCACCACGACTCCAGTCCACCAACCGCCTTTTTCTACATTGAAGTGTCCTCGGAGCTTCGTGTCAATAATGAGCGCTATGGCGACGGGCACCGATACGAGCATTGCAAATATCAAAAGTGCCGGAAATCCAGCGTAAAGGAAGGATGCCATTGCGCCAATAGTGATCAGAGCGGCGCCCGAGTAAATGGCAATCTTTCGCATGGAATGCTTTTCGTTCGTTTTGGATTTCATCGTGGTTCAAGCGAGAAATGGCATAAAGTCTTTCCTCGACGAAAAACCATTAGCGAGTCAAATTGTCGACAGCTACTCTATCGCCAATAGAAATCTGTGCGGAGGGAAAAGTTTCGAAGACGAATTGAGCGGAGTGGCAGACCTCGCTGTTGCTATTGGGCGTGGCTTCATGGATATCAACGACAATGCTCGAAGAGGATACCCAAACTTGCTGTAGCGGAATCAACGTGTTGTGCATCCAAAAGCAAAGATTTTGCGCGCTAGACGTTGCGAAAATCATTCCTATGCAAGGTTCCGATTCCGTGGCATTGCCATTGCAGTTTCCAAAGCTTTGAACATCTTGAAAGCCCTGTACTTGTTCTGAATGGGTTGAAGCAACGTACACAAAACCGGAAATTACACCTGCATTCTGCGGGTTGACCACACACAAGCTCTTAACCGGAAAGGACGATAAGTTATTCTCGCTTTCTGTTTGGGGACTGATCGCTACACCTAAGGCAGAGCAGGGGCCTGAAGTCGTTGAAAGAGAACCGCCCTTCGCTTCGAATGCGTTGAGGAAATATACACCACAAATCATGACGGCCGCGACAACGACTAGCAGCACCGTTATGGCAATGAGCCCGAGCCCCGAACTAGAGTACTTCATGATTTAGTGAGCCTCATCAGGGCACCAAAGATCATCCAGTGAACTTTCGAAATTTAGGCGCAGCTTCGAATATGGGTGCAATACATGATTTTCATAGCCGCGGTATTTCTGTGTCCTTCAAGCTCTCGGAGGCTGCTCGGAGCGTGAAGAATGCCCCTAGAAGGAGAGAAAGCGCGAGAATGAATTCGAGCGCCGGTACAAGCGGATTCGTGAGGCTTTGATCAGCAATTGCATTTGCTATTGAGGTCATGAAGTTAGCGAATAGTACGGGAGAACCTAGCCCTAGGATGGTGGGCGAGATCAACGCGAGGCCACCGATGAATAGAATGGAAGCGAGAATTATTTCGGCCACTGCAATCAAAAAATATCCCCCTTCCGAGGCCTTCTTGTCCTTCTTTTGAACGAGTGAGATGAATCTCAAGACCTCCGGATCTCCCGAATTCACTAGACTCGATTTGATCGCTTCCGTGACGGGTTCATCAGAAGGATTCAGCAGCATTAGCCCCTTTATGTCGAGGACGAGCTCGTCGACGATGGAGTCTATTGTATCTGCGGTATTACCTTTGAGCATTTCGACGGTCTAGGCCCCTTGACTCCGAACGAATAATACTTTCCATTCGCGCCTCTTCACGATAACAATAAGTTGAGTGAGGACGCTATGAAAGTAACAAGTTTCAGACTTGCTAATTGAAAATTCAGACGTAAATTTTGATGCATCTGACGGTGTAAAGATGGTTGCCTACCTGTCAAAGCCGAAGGAAGCAAGTAAAAGAAGCGCGATAATTGTCGTCCACGAAGCTTACGGTTTGAATGGACAGATAAAGGGCGTCGCAAGGCGCTACGCGGACGAGGGATTTGTGGCGCTGGCTCCGAATCTTTACACGCGAAATTCTGACGTGATGAATGAGAAGAACATCGAGATGGCGATGAAGCCCCTTTGGAGTATCCCCCCTGAAAAGAGGAGCGATCCCCAAGCCATTCAAAATCTGATGAGTTCAATGCCTGAAACCGAGAGAAAAGTTATGAGCATCTTTTTTCTCGGACGCGAAAAGATGGAAAATGAAATGGCTCAAGAGCTCCTTTCATGGGTAGATTATGTCAAGTCGCTTGACTCTGTGAAGCCGGAATCTCTAGGGATAACTGGATTCTGTTTAGGCGGCGGTTTAACGTACAAGCTTTCAACGATGTATCCTTTCGCTGCGTCAGTTCCGTTCTACGGTCAAAGTCCTCCAAGTGAACAAGTCCCAAAAATCAGTGGACCTGTTCTCGCGTTCTATGCTGGCGAGGACGAGAGGATCAATCAAGGAGTTCCGGCGCTCGTCGAGGCAATGATCAAAAACAAGAAATCTTTCCAGATGAAAATCTACAAGGGCGCGAATCACGCGTTCTTCAACGAGACAAGACCGGTTTACGATAAAGCTGCAGCTGAAGATTCTTGGAAAAGCGCAATAGAGTTTTTCAGGAAATACCTTGGTGCCTAGGAGAACGAGAATGACTGAAGATCGCGTAGAAGGCAATTCGAAAAAGGATCCCGGTTTGCTGTGGGCATGTTTCCTCAATTGGTCTTATACCCTCGAGAGGATCGAGCGGAATGAGATCAATGGAAATAATTTGAAAGAGAATTAATTTTGAACCGGTTGACAGTTTCGTCATCAAAACAGTTATGAGCGAAAGTCTCGGAAACACCGAGATTGCACTTAGTTTAGCGAACGGTTTGATGATTGGTCGCAGGGATAGTCGATTTTTTTTGGATTCGGATGATTTCGGCAGTGCCAGGGCAACGGGTATGGTAGCGCAGGATGTGGAACCCTCCGAATACTCGATCAAAAAGCCAAAGGACCGCATCGTTATCCGCGGTGCGAGGCAGCACAACCTCAAGAACATCAGCCTCGAAATCCCGAGGGATAAATTCGTTGTCTTGACCGGATTATCCGGATCTGGCAAGTCCTCCCTTGCTTTCGACACGATATATGCAGAAGGGCAGCGCCGTTACATCGAATCTCTTTCAGCTTACGCGAGGCAATTTCTCGGCCAGATGGACAAGCCCGATGTGGACTACATCGAGGGGCTCTCTCCGGCAATCTCGATCGAGCAGAGAACGGCGGCAAAGAACCCGAGGTCTACTGTAGCAACTGTCACGGAGATCCATGACTATCTGCGGCTAATGTTTGCAAGGATTGGTATTCCCCACTGCCCCAACTGCAAGAAGGAAATCGCGAAGCAGACAGTCGAGCAAATAGTCGACCAAGTAATGAAATTCAAGGAGGCAACCAAAATTCAAGTCCTTGCGCCAGTCATCAAGGCGCAGAAAGGCGAGCACAAAGAAATCGTAAAGGATCTGAAGGCAGACGGTTACTCGCGCATTCGCGTCGACGGGAAGCTCTACGAGCTTGATCAGGAAGAAAGCATTGCTCTTGAGAAGAACAAAAAGCACACGCTCGAGGTGATCGTCGACAGGCTGATTGTAAGGGACGGCATCCAGAAGAGACTAGCCGATTCAATTCAAACCGCTTTGAATTTTTCAAAGGGCATTGTAATATTCAGTCTTGGAGACGATCAGCGAAAAAAGGGAGGCGATATCGTGCTGAGCGAAGCAATGGCATGTCCCACCTGCGGCTTTTCGCTAGAAGAGCTTTCCCCGAGAATGTTTTCCTTCAACAGCCCATTCGGAGCGTGCAAGCAGTGCTTGGGACTCGGTTACCTTCTCAACATGGATCCGGATTTGGTCATACCGATCAAATCAAAGTCAATTAGAGACGGGGCAATCGTCACGCTTTCCGACAACGATTCTTGGAGCATGCAGCACCTCGAGAGAATTGGAAGAAAGTTGGGATTCAGCCTCGATGTACCAATTTCAAGATTCAAGAAGGAACAGCTGAACCTATTGTTATACGGGAGCAAGTCGGGCAGAACCGCAAAAGAAATTTCAAACACCGTTAATCGTGACAGATTCCACCACTGGTGGACAAATTACGATCGCGATTTTGAAGGAATTATTCCACAACTCGAAAGACGCTACCTTGAGACGGAATCTGATTTCATGAAAGATTGGTACGCGAAGTACCTCAGCAACCAAAAGTGTCCCTCGTGCGACGGGGAGAGGTTTAAGCCAGAAATTTTAGCTGTGACTGTAGCGCAGAAATCGATCTCGCAAGTTTCGGCGCTTTCCATCAGGCAAGCTCTCGATTTCTTCCAAACGCTCACACTGACTGAAAAGGAGAGGCTAATTTCCGCACAAATAATCAAAGAAATAGCCTCGCGCCTCAGGTTTCTCGTTAACGTCGGGCTGGACTATCTTTCACTGGATCGCCCAGCGGCAAGTCTTTCAGGCGGCGAAGCTCAGAGAATCCAGCTCGCGACCCAGATCGGCTCAAGCTTGGTAGGCGTACTATACATCCTGGACGAGCCAAGTATAGGATTGCACCAGAGGGACAACCGCAAGCTCATCGCCACATTGAAAGCGCTGCGGGATCTAGGTAATACGGTGTTAGTAGTCGAGCACGACGAAGAGACAATTCGGGCCTCGGACTACGTTGTCGATCTAGGACCAGGCGCCGGGATTCACGGCGGACACGTGACCGCGATAGGAACACCTGATCAAATTCCATCCTTTTCCCGTTCCATTACGGGTCAGTATCTTTCCGGGAAAAGGGAGATTCCCGTTCCAAAAAATAGACGCGTTCCAAATGGAAAAGGCATCATCGTAAAGGGAGCCAAGGAAAATAATCTCAAGGGCATTGACGTAAAGTTCCCGCTCGGCGTATTTACCTGCGTAACTGGCGTCTCTGGATCCGGCAAGAGCTCGCTAGTTAACGATATTTTGTACCGTGCCCTTGCGCAAAAATTGTACAATGCGAAAGAGAAACCTGGATTGCACGATGGAATCCTTGGAGTTGAAAATATTGACAAGGCGATTATAATCGATCAGTCTCCCATTGGCAGAACGCCTAGATCCAATCCAGCTACTTACGTCGGCGTTTTTACTGACATCAGGGATCTATTTGCGAAGCTACCCGACTCGATTGCGCGCGGCTACAAGCCCGGCCGCTTCAGCTTCAACGTTCGGGGCGGGAGGTGCGAGGCGTGCGAAGGAGACGGGATAATCAGGCTTGAGATGCACTTCCTGCCCGATGTGTACGTCCCATGCGAAGTGTGCAAGGGTAAGCGCTACAATCGCGAGACGCTTGAGATCCGTTACAAAACCAAGACGATCTCGGATGTTCTGGAGATGACCGTAGAAGAAGCTCTCTCCTTTTTCCAAAACGTGCCTAGGATAAACAGGAAGCTAACCACTCTGAACGACGTCGGTCTCGGATACATTACGCTCGGTCAGTCTGCAACGACTCTTTCCGGCGGCGAGGCTCAAAGGGTGAAGCTCGCATCGGAGCTGTCGAAGAGGGCGACCGGCAAAACCCTTTACTTGCTCGACGAGCCAACTACCGGTCTTCACTTTGAAGACATAAAGAAACTACTCGAGGTGCTTGCAAGGTTGACAGATGCGGGCAACACCGTCATAGTAATTGAGCACAACCTCGATGTTATCAAAACCGCTGACTGGATAATAGACCTCGGCCCCGAAGGAGGAGAGCGTGGAGGGATGGTCGTTGCCGAAGGAACTCCCGAGAAAGTCTCTGTCCACACAGACACTTCTTACACTGCGCAATTCTTGAAGAAGCTACTGTCCGAAGCTAGAATAAGGGCTGTGGATAACGCGGAAAGGGAGCTCAGTTCAAAACTGGCTGGGATGAAAAAAAGTGGCGAAGAGGAGGGAGGAAATATAGTTGGGCCTATCGCCCCAACAAGCAGTATCAACGCCATCAACTAGCTTTGAAACACTTCCTGTGAAGCCCGGCGTGTACGTCCTAAAGAACGGTGCTGGAGCGCCGATTTACGTCGGGAAGGCAACAAGCATCAAATCGCGAGTTCTATCGCACCTGCGTCCAAATCCCCTAGATCCGGTTGGTCAGGCGCTAAAAGATCAGATTCACAGTGCGGATTTTATCGTCACGGAGACTCCGATCGAGGCTCTGATTCTTGAAAACAATATGATCAAGCGCTTCAAGCCCCGTTACAACATTCGGCTCAAAGACGACAAGAGCTATCCGTTCATCAAGGTAACAGTCAACGAGCCTTATCCAAGAGTGTACGTCACTCGTGGTTTCAGGGACGACGGCGCGAAGTACTTTGGGCCTTACGGTAATGTTAGAGCAGCAAAACGCTCGGTAAAGTATCTCAGGCGTTTGTTTCCTATACGGTCCTGCACGCTTCCGCTTGACGGAGTCAGGAAATTCAAGTCCTGCCTTGATTACAACATTGGTCTGTGTAAAGCACCGTGTATTTTTGCCGTTTCGAGGGAGGAGTATCTATCAGACACGGAGAAATTCGGACTCTTTCTCGAGGGTAAGCTCGTTGAACTCAGCAGGAAGATGTATTCCGAAATGTGGAAGTTCTCGGAAGCTCAGGACTACGAAAAGGCTAGCAGGGTAAGGGACGAAATCCGTGCCTTGGAAACTACTGCTCTTAAGCAGAGAATAGTGTTTCCGAATCAAAAGAGGGACAAGGACGTGTTGACTATTGCTAGGCAAGGGCGGATTACAGCGGCGATAATCTTCCAAGTGAGGTCGGGCAGAGTTGTGGGACGCGAAAAATTCATTCTTGACGGAGCGAACCTCGCGCAGCAGGATTCCGAGATACTCTCGGCGTTCATCAAGCAGTACTACGGGTCGGGCAATTCATTGGCCCTGCCCGAAGAAATAGTAGTTCCGTTTAACCTCGAAGATCTCGATGAAGCGAAACTACTGCTCAACAACCGTCTTGCAAAGATCCAACCAAATCCAGAACAGAACGACAAAGGTAAGACTAACGAGATTAAGATCTCTTGTACCCCCGAAAGCGAAGAAAATAGACTCCTCCTAAAGCTTGCCCAGGAGAATGCCGATCTCGTCCTGCAAGAGGAAGAATCGCGCGATGAAGTGAGAAAAAGGGAAAGGCTACGTGCCCTGAAAGAAATTAAAGAAATATTGAATCTCGACAGGATTCCGCGTAGAATTGAATGCTACGACATTTCCAACATCCATGGGCAAGAGGCAGTCGGAGCGATGACCGTGTTTGTGAATGGATTCCCCGACAAGGGGCAGTACAGAAAATTCAAGATCAAAACTGTTTCCCAGATCGACGATTATTCGATGATGGCGGAGATAATTGGTCGGAGATTCCGGAGACTCTTAAAGTCGTCGAGCGACAACGATTCGAGATCGTTTGATGAACCTCCCAATTTGATAGTCATTGACGGCGGTCGGGGCCAATTGAATGCTGCCGTCGACCAGATGCGCCGCGACGGTGTATTCGGGATACCAATCACAGCACTTGCCAAAAAGGAGGAGTTGCTATTTGTTCCAAAGAGAAATCTGCCGATCAGACTTTCGAGAGAATCGGAAGCCCTTCACATTTTGCAGCACATCAGGGACGAGGCGCACAGGTTTGGGATAACATATCACAGAAATCTGAGGGAGAAAAAAATCACCACATCCAAGCTTGATCTGATAGATGGAATTGGAGAGACCCGAAAGCGAAATCTCCTTTCGCACTTTGGTTCCGTAGACGCGATCAAAAATTCGTCGCTTGATGAAATTGCGCAAGCTGGAAAACTGAGTAAAAAGACTGCAGCGGTTATACTCGCTTCTCTGAACAAGTGAAAGGTTCCAGACATGCAGCCAACTTGGAATCTTTTGAACGAATAATCGGCTGGTCAGCTTTCGGTCAAGACGTCTCAAGGCATGTGAAACAAGTTAGCGGGAGAGAAAAATCAAAGTGGTCGCCAACTCGTGCGCGACTGTGAAGTGTTTTTTGAATAGCAAACCTCTCCACTAGTTACATTGATAGTCTCCACCTGCTTAAGTTTGGTCAAGGTTCGACCAAGAAACGTGCTGCGCTACCGCGAGGAATAGTTTAGTGAATTAAATAATTGCACGGGTGAACGTGTAAAATCCTTTGTCCGTGTGACGTCGCCCTGTTTTTCGCCGTAAATCAATTCAACCGATTCTTCATGGAATAGAGTTCTCAAGGGCAACTCAGCAAGTATATAGTTGCGATCCCGTGCATCGGTTTAGAGCACATATTGTCAGCATTTGTCGCACCTACTGCTCGAGAAAGATCAGGGCAGAGATCGGCAAGAACGCCAATTACTGCACCCCTTGAGAAGACCGGATCCCGAAAAGTGCACGCTAAGGTACTTTGTGAAACCTGCGGGAAATTCTACTGCGAAGTTTGCTGGAAGAGTTGCCCTCGCTGCGACTAATCTCTAATCAAAATCGATTTGTATTCTCAAACCGATTTCGCTTCGGTTGTGAGCGTTCCAACGCACGCGAAATTCAGAAATTACGGCTCAATGCGTAAATACGATCTGAACTCCACAGGGGAGCAGGCTGTTTTAGAGGGAAGCTGGCGTACAGGGTAGATTGATGATGGAGATCCCGGCAAATAGGGAAAGTAGTTCAAATGCAGAGTGCCTCATTCCACTATCCTCCGAGATAAGGAATGAAGAGGACACAGCGAGAATGCTTTCCAGTCATTCATGGTCCCTCGTCGAAACAAAACCGTACGCCGGGGGAGGCGTCCTCGTAAAGTGGACTTGCAAAAAGTGCGAAGCCACTCGAATGTCCATAATTGTTCCTAAGGGTTAAGAGCTACAACAACTTTAGCTCGCAAGGAAATGCAATTGGATCCAAATCCGTTCGGCGGTGCGCAGGACCTAAGGAACGCAGAGAGAGTTACGTTTCACGTAAAACCGGAGCGACGAGTTTTCTTTCAGTGGTTCGAAAGGAGGTTCATGCCCGTATCAGAGATCAAAATGGGGCAA
>JASHSF010000227.1 GCA_030036955.1 Nitrososphaerales archaeon | reverse complement strand
TTTATTCTTCTGAAAACTGCCTTAACCTTTTGACCTATGGCAAGGGATTCGTACGGAACATCGACTATCTGAGCGACGACTTTCACGTGATTCGTAAGCTCAATCAGCCCAAAGACCATGGGCTCCTGTTCTTCAAAACCGGACACGCTTTCCTTCTGGAGGGTGTAGCTCAACAGTTTCCCCGAAGTGGGCATTTCTACCGTGCTCAGTTTGTCTCCCCTGCAGTTTCTACATATGTTCGTGGGGGGAAAAGTTTCGCTACCGCATTTGTCGCATCGCGAGCCCAACATACGGTAGTACCGGTCTCGCATTCTATGGTATGGAACTGACAATTTTCAATCTCCTGGTTATTTGCTTCTTGGCGAGTGTAACACGTGCACAAATGATGAGCTATCTATCCCGGCAATGTTTTGGATCAGTCCATATTTCGCATTCGCTACCTGGTTGAACCCAGCCTGCTCCGTCAGCTGCATGTATGCTTCGCAGATCTGGTACAATCCGACGGCGCCGACTGGATAACCCCTGCCTTTCATTCCACCGAAAGTTGAAATTGGATACTTCCCCGTAAGATCAAAAATGCCCTTTGACGCGTCAAAGCACGCAGTCCCGGGTTCTGAGAGTCCCAAAGCCTCGACTGAAAGAGCTGCAAGCTCAGAATAAGAATCATGAATTTCAAAGAAATCAATCGCATCCATTTCGATTCCCGCTCTGGAAAGCGCCTTCTTGGTGGCAGCTTTGGAGGCCGAAAGTTCAAGAGGATTGGATCTTTCGAAAAAGTTAATGCGGCTCGTCGAGCACTCGCTTGCAAGAATTTCCACGCTCTGCCTTTTGTCTCCAGCTCGTAGTGCATGATCGGAGACGACAAGAACACCTGCAGCTCCGTCGCCCACCGGCGCACAGTCGAGTACCCGCAGCGGATCGGCAACGATTTCAGATTTTGATACTTCCTCTGCAGAAAATTTTCTCTTGAACTGTGCATGTTCGGAAGTCGAGGAATTTCGGTGTGAAATAACTGGAAACGCAGAAAGCATGTCGCGCGAGACATTGTATTTGTGCATGTACAGACGGGCGAGAAGAGCGTTTATTGCGGCGAAAGAGATCCCGAAGAACTGGGAATAGTCTGCGCTTTCCGAAATACCTTGAGCAAACATTACTCGCAAAGGATCCAGATCGCGCATCTTCTCAACTCCCACGACGAGTACGCTTTCGGCCTCCTTGGAGGTGATCAAATTAAAAGCTAGATTCACCGCCGCGCCTCCCGAAGCACCAGCTGCCTCAATTCGGTACGCGGCAACGCCGTCAAGCTGCAACGAGTCAGCAATAACGGAACCCAGATTGCCCTGGGAGGAGGACACCTCGGCCAAAGCATTTGCAACCACAATGGCGTCGGGAACTTTTTGAGCTCTTTTCAGTATCCCTCTCGTCGCTTCGAAGGCAATATCTCCCAAAGATTTACTCCAGTGATCTCCAACTTTGGTGTACCCTATGTCTGAAATGAAGATTGACAAGCTTGAAATTCGTCCTGTACTTTGAAAAATAATTTTGAGCGAACAATCGATTTTGCTTGAATGAATTGAACTAGATACGGAGATTGAAGCTCAGCGCTGGAGCTTGTCTCTAAACTTCGTGTACATGCCGTAGTCGATTTTGATGTTGTTCTCAATTAGTTCTCTTACTGGCAACCCCATTTTTCTCTTTTCAACAAGAGCTTGCTGCGCCTCAATTATGAAGGCGTCGCTACCAGCGCCGGAGCCAAAAGAGCAAAGAAGAATCCTCTCTCCCGGTTTCGCAATGTCCAAAACCGCAGCCAGTCCAAGTGGTGAGCTTCCAGAATACGTGTTTCCTATCACGGGATTCAAAAGTCCCGTCTCTATTTGCTTCATGGAAAATCCAAGCCGCGTCGCTGCCTCAACGGGAAATCTTGGGTTCGGCTGATGAAAGACAGCATACTGAAAGTCTTCGGGTTTCAATTTGAATTCTGAGAGTAAGTTTTTGACCGCGGTCTCGACGTGATGAAAATAGGCTGGTTCACCCGTAAATCTCGACAGATGTCTCGGGTACTTTTCTCCCTGTCTTCTCCAGAAGTCGCCCGTATCGGATACATAAGTCACACTTCCCACGATTCTAGCGAGGGAGTTGCGACTCGACCTTCCGATGACAAAAGCAGCTCCGCCGCTTGCCGCAGTAAATTCAAGATCATCTCCCGGTCTTCCTTGGGCAGTATCGACTGCACAGGCGAGGCCATGTTCTATCATCCCAGACCCTACAAGGCCGCATATGACCTGCATAGCCTCGGTGCCAGCTTTGCAAGCGAACTCAAAATCTGCGGCGAGCAATTCATGACAACCAAGGGCTTGCGCAACTATTGTGCTCGTCGGCTTTACGGCGTAGACCTTCGATTCAGTTCCGACAAAGACCGCGCCGAGGTTTTTTTCGACGCCCGCCATCGAAATTGCAATGCGCGCAGCTTCGACGGCCATTGTGGTGGTGTCCTCATCGTTCGAAGCCACGGCTTTCTCCCTGTTTGGCCCCGAGCCTCCGCCGTGCCAAACCCTAGCAATTTCTGAGGTCGGGAGCCTGTACCAAGGGATGTATGCGCCGTATCCCTCGATGGCAACTGGTGATATTGTTCGCATGGTTATTCTAGCTCCTCGATCTTTTAATCACGAATGTAAAGCGCGGCGTAGGCCCGTAAATAAAATTGAATCAGCAGATGCTCAGATTCAGTATTTCTTGATCCCCGTCCAAGCATGCTATTTAAACCAAGATTGATAGCATGTTTATTCATACGTCAAAAGTCGATGGCAAAATTGAGGCTTTCACCCTCCAAAGTCATCTAGAATCATGATAGAAAATCCTGGCATCCGCCTTGAATCCTCAAATGATTCAAGGCAGCAGGAGTCCCGGAGTCGATCTAAATGCTTCTGCCAGTGCTTTGACTTACGGTGGTCGTAGTTGTCACGGTCGTCTGTCCGATCGAGGTTACGGTCGTTGTTTGATTCTGATTTTGGATCATAGTTATTGTCCTAGACGTCGACACAGTAACCGTGTTCGGGCCAAGAGGCAGGATATTTTGGTTATCGGTCTTGGTCATTGTCGTAGTTGTGTGGTAACCAGGACCTGCAAGCAAGTATCCAAGCAAACCTGCAAGCAGCAAGGCGATGATGACTCCTCCGATAATAGCGGCTTTCTTGCTGTTTTTCATAATATTCCGAATGGAATTCGGATAATTTAACTAATTATCATTTGCGACTCTTATGCTAGATACCTTAACTCTGGCTACATCTGTTGGCCACAAAGTCGACCATGAGCAGGCCAGAATTTAGAGCACAGAAACAGGCGGGCCTGCTAAACAGAACCAGAAAAAAGCGATCAAGATTCGATTACCCGAGCATGAAAAAAAAGATTGGCCCTTGTCAAATGTTAGAATCCTCAATGCCATTGGCACGGATTCTCGAAACTAAACAGCCTTGACCTGCTTCACGACGGGCGGCCGTGCTTTTTTCAAGACCCTGTACCCGCAAATGCACTTTATTTCAGGGAGCTGAGCCAATTCATCGGCAGTGACCCTGGTGCCGCACCTAACACATTCGTATACAACGCCACCGAATACTTTAGATCCCGTCGGTTCACTTACGGGCGAAACCGTTCCATTATCTGCACTCATCAAATATCGGCCTTTTCTATCGTAGATCTTGCTGAACCATCTTATAAGACCGACTGCTAGAAACCCTTTAGCAAGTCCAATTTATTAGTGCAATCTTCCAAGCCTTTTTGATTTTACTAAAAGCGAATCGCTTATCGCATGGAGAACCTCTGATTTGTCATCTCGATCTCGAAGAATTGGTCACAATAGAGTGGCTCAAAGAGATTTAGGCGATCGATTGTTCTGGATTCCGAAAGAACAAGAAATCAAAGACGCTGCTACTACTGACCTTTATTTTGAATACGCAAAGGAGACTCTCGCTTACGGAGGGCTGAATCCAGAAGTAGTTATGGAAGTTTACACTCGTTCAAACCCATTCAGTGGAGCAAACTGGGCGATTGTTTGCGGAATCTATGAAGTCGCGAAGCTGCTTGAGGGCTTGCCTGTTGACGTCGATGGTATGGAGGACGGAGAAGTCTTTCTCACGGACAATACGCAGGCAATTTACGAACCCGTCTTGAGAATCCGGGGTCGATATCAAGATTTCGCAAAGTTCGAAAACCCGATTCTCGGTTTCCTCTGCCAGTCGAGCGCGATCTGCACAAAGGCAGCTCGAATGGCAACTATTGCTGAGGGCAAGACAAACATTAGCTTCGGAACTCGACGTGCGCACCCTGCTCTTGCAGCCATGATCGAAAGAAGCTGCTACATCGGAGGACTAGACAGCGTGTCCAATGTTCTCGGGGCAAAACTACTCAAGACTCATGCAAGTGGCACAATGCCTCACGCCCTAGTCCTTTGCGTTGGCGACGAGGTCAAAGCATGGAAGATGTTTGACCAAGCACTTCCAAAAGACGTTCCCAGGATAATCCTCGTTGATACTCTGAGCGACGAAAAATTCGCATCTATTAGAGCACTCGAAACCCTGGGCAGGAGACTCTACGGCGTCCGGCTCGATACGCCCGGATCTCGGCGAGGTGACTTAAAGAGGATAGTTCAGGAAGTGAGATGGGAGCTGAACCTCCGCCACGGCGAGCACGTGAAGATTATCGTATCGGGTGGGCTGGACGAGGAGGATATCGTCAACCTGAAAGATAGCGTCGACGGTTTCGGCATGGGCACTAGCGTTTCGACCGCGCCAGTGATTGATTTCGGAGGCAAAATCGTTGTAGTAGAGTCCGATGGTAAAATGCGCCCGAGCTCAAAACGCGGGGACTTGTCTGGCGTCAAGTACGTTTTCAGAAACGACCGGACTTTTGAAGACGTTGTAGGTCTTGCCCAGAACCCTCCATCGAAGAATTATCTCCCTCTGCTGCGGCCACTCATAAGAAACGGGAAAATCGTGAGGGTTTTTCTTTCTCCAGAAAAGCTGAAACAAAGGACGAGGAAAAGATTGCGAAAGCTCATGCGATCCCAACCAAGACTTTCTCCACGCTGAAGATTTGAGAGTAAGAAACTAAGACGGGTGGGAACGCTTTCGTAAGCTTGGCTAAATGAGTTTGAATTGGCCAAGAAGTGAAGAAACCTTGCCGTCGGTCAAGCCATCTAGCGGAACAAGAAATTGAAGACGACGCAAGCAACGGTCTTGTTTCACGAAGTTACATTCGAAAATACTCTCAAATATTTGAGTCAAAAAGGTTCTATTATGCGATGCTGATTAGGCACCGCATAATATTTCACTTATCTTTAGTTTCTAGCCACAGAACTCTGGCTCAATCTTTGGGTCTACGATTTGCTGCGCCACTACCTTGCCGCTCGAAGTGAAGGTGGCGTAAAAGACGTATTCTCCTCCTCCAGCAAATGGCACGTGAAACGACGTTGAGGCCGAAGTTTGAAGCAATATGTAGCTAAGGGTGTAGGTATTGCTCCAGTACTCTGAACCGTTGTATGTCATCCAGGCCGATACCTCGACGCTCTTTGGTAGTACTGCCAAGTCTGAACCGCTCGCCTGCAATTCCATGCCAAAGTACGAAGTCTCGACGTTGGGACCAAAATTAACCGACCACTGGACAACCGAACTCTGCAGCGGATAGCAGCTGGAAAGGATAGAACCACAACCCACGAGCAAATTCGCAGATGTTGTAGAGCTCACTGTGCTCGTTGTTGTGGTAACGCCCTGATTGGTGGCGAAACTGTGAGCCCCTGCAAATGCAAGCGATACCAGCATAAGACTGCTCACTGCGAGGACGATACCCCTGGCGCTAGCTGCTCTCGTCCTCCGCAGTCT
>JASHSF010000226.1 GCA_030036955.1 Nitrososphaerales archaeon | reverse complement strand
GATGATCGAGATTTTGCTTCGCTAGACGCAATAAAGGTCGATCCTGCTTACGACGATATACGCGCCAATGTTAGGTTCATCGGTTTATTGAAAAAACTAGGTTTCTATTAGTAGAGGGAACCCTCAACAGGAGGGCCAATTTGGCATTTAAAGAAAAAGGAGGGGAAAAAATTCCCCGAATTTAGGCAGTTCCAGTCGGCCCAGGCATATAGTCGTAGCCCGAGAAAGGAGTTGGAAGATACGGGAACGAGGTGAGGAAAGGCGCCACCGGTTCGTTCGTTCCGTCGTTGAGCAGGCTTGCGGCAGCTGGCGGCATGAAACCCGGTTTTACGAGCGGATAGATTACACCGGCAGCTACTTGGAGGTAGATGCTCACTGTGTCATCCAGCGGTCTGCGTCCGTTTGGAAAGCCTGCGGCGTCTCCAGCGATTAGTCCCAGTCTGTTCGGGCTAGTGGACGGAGGCACTGCCATGTTTAGACGCAGCATGTCAGCGAATATGCCCCCGGTGTAGTTCTGGAACCCTTTGATGACTCCGCTTGGAATTCCGAGACCGAGGACGATTTCAATGTCAGTTCTTGGGTTCTCAGGCGCGTTGGGCACTCCCTTTAGGGCAACGGGGTATATGACCGGCATGAGCGATGCCACCATCAGGTTGGTGTAGTAACCTTGGAATTGTTTGTCGTTCTTCGGTTGCTGGCTGTTCCAATAGTCCTTCATCGAGAGTGGGATGAAAACCTCGTTGATGAGGGGGTTTCCCAGACGCGAGATCTGGCGCCACGGGCCTGCCGACACCGGCGCTTGGCCAGGTGTGCTTGATATTGTTGCTTCTTGTCGGCTCGAAGTCGCCCACACTCCGATTACTGACTTTGGATCCATTACATTCGTTGGATTTGACCCGTCCGAGGTAAGATCTGTCTTTTTCACCTTGAGTGCTATGGAGTGCACATTGATGTTTGATAGAGTGTCGACGCCGGTTGTAGACGGAGGTTTCGGAATCACGGAGTCGCTAGCAAAGGGCCTTAGGGTCAACAGGTCGAATATTGAGCCAAGGTCGACCGCAAAGCCCTCTCCTCTCTGTCCTGCGAAAGACCACGACCCGTCGCTGAGTTGACTAATAGAATCGCTTGCTAGACTCGCGTAGTTGGGAGTCGAGCGGGGACCAATGTTGACGGGCGGGCACGGCAGATTCTTGCCAAGCTCGCGCGTTCCATTCTTTTCGTCCCAGCGCCAAACCGAATAGGTCTGCCTAACGTTCCAAGTCTTGTCCGTGAGTGAGGTAATTGGACCGACGTTGTAAAGGAATGTTCCGGGGTCCAGCACTTGCTTGACGAAGCGAAACGTGTAGACAATGTCCGCATCGGCATCTTGGTCGTTTGAAATGTTGATCTGGTAGGTGACGTCGTCTCCGAATTCAAAGAAATTTGGTCCGCCCGCAGGGATTTGCATTGGGATATAGTTTGCAATGAGCGTTACGTAATCGGTGTTGTCCGGGCTAACAAATGCGTAGACGTCAGTGTTGTCCGCGACCGGGTCTTTCGATATTGATGGTGCTTCTCTGTGAGATGTCATTTTGTTTCACCAGTTCTCCTAGAGGCGCTCCCTTACTGCAGAGCTAATCTGGCGTGCAAAGGCAAGATCATTTGTAACGTACTTGTCCTCTCCCTTGTAGAGCGAAACTAGATCTCCATCTATGACAAGAATCATTGCATCGCTCGAAGCTCGCGATGGTACGATTGAAGCAAGAGCTGCCTCCGTCGACGCAAGCTTTGACGACAAGACTTTTGATTTCGCGGATGACTCAAGGGACGGCATAAAGTGCACGCCCGCTGCAACTGCAGCGACGGCCGCCCCGGCTGCTACTGAAACTTTGAGAAATTTTCTACGAGATTCTACACTCGGGTCTTCTGTGACTACTTCCCTCGCGGGTTGTATATCGGTATCAGGCATAAAGTCTCGGCAGCCGTGTGAACTATATAGCCGAATGCCAGAATCTCTCCCAATTTTGCAGGACGGGCGCGTGTGCTTGTTTTACACTCGAATCGGTAGCGAATGGGGAAAAGGGCTAAATAATCTCCCTAACGTAGACGATGAACATGGCGTTCGATGATCCAATCGTATGGGTTTTGATCGTAGCAGTGGTAGTGTTCCTTTTCGGCGCAAACAAGATTCCAAGTCTAGCTAGATCTCTTGGGCAGGCAAGGAGAGAATTCGATGGAGCGATGAAGGGCAACGTCCCGTCCGAACCGATTGGAACGACGTCGAATGCATCGGTGGTTCCGCCGCCGATGCCAGTAGCACCCGCAGTTGAGGCATCCGACCCGCTCATTGAAGCGGCGCAGAAAGAAGGAATCGACACGAGGGGCAAGACAAAGCAGCAAATTGCCTCAGAGCTCTCTTGGAAATTGAACAACCACTAGAGCGGCTTATCTCTTAATTCTACTGCTCCGATATTTCTTAAACGCTGCTCGCGGCGTAATGCAACCGCGAGCGTCCGTGCTTACTGGAATCTTTTCTTCAGCTCTGGATTGCATTTTTCAGCCCTACGAGATTCATCGTTCTTTTCTTGATTATTTTTCGACTGTTTGGTTTCGCACATCTAGTAATACGCCTGTTTGGTAATAATTATATCATTGATCCATGAAATTGCAAGAGAAATTGTATCTGAGATGAGATTATCTAAGATTAGTTTTAGCTTGAATTTTGGGAGAGAGTCTCAGTTAGGCAACAAGAGATACGCAAAAACTAGAACCGGAAATACTCTAGTCATTGCATAAGATACAACTCCTTCAAGCATTGTATCCAAGATATTATTTTATGCTGGAGAAATGATAAACTGAGAACCAAAGCTGGTTGTGTCGATTACGATCGATGTTGAGAACTTAACAAAATCATATGGAACTTTTACCGCTGTCGACAATGTTTCCTTGCACGTGGACGAAGGCGAGGTTTTTGGCTTTCTCGGTCCCAACGGAGCGGGCAAGACAACGACAGTAAGGATGCTAGCATGCTTGATTTCGAAGACTTCGGGAAGAGCAACCGTTGGTGGATATGATATAGGAAATAGCTCAGATCAGCCGAAGATTAGAGGAATGATCGGATTTCTGCCTGAAAATGTGGGTCTTTATGAAGAGCTGAGCGCATATGATAACTTGGATTTTTACGGGCGCTATTATAAGCTAAGTATCCAAAGAAGGCGTGAACAAATAGAATATTTTCTGAAGATGCTTGGTCTCTGGGACAAGAGAGAAGACGCAGCTGGAACTTTTTCAAAAGGAATGAAGCAAAAACTTGCAATTACGCGTGCCCTCATTCACGACCCAAAATTGTTATTCCTTGATGAGCCGACGGCGAACCTTGATCCTGAAGCATCAAAGACGGTCAGAGACTTTATTCTTGAACTGAAGAAGGAAAAGAGAACCATATTTCTCAACACTCACCTTTTGGACGAAGCAGAAAGAGTTTGTGACCAGGTTGCAATTCTAAAGACAAAGCTCATTGCGACTGGCTCGCCCGAAGATCTGAGGCACTCCCAATCTACTAGAAAAGTTAGGGTTCAGCTTGAACTTGCCGACGATGCAGTCGCGGGAGCTGTGAAGACGCTTGGCTTCCAGATCGCAGAGAAAACTAGCAACAGCCTCGTAATCGTAGTAAACAACCCGGAAAAAGAAAATCCGGAGATCCTCAAGGCGATCCAAACCGCAGGTGGGCGCATCCAATTCGTCACAGAAGTAGGCTCGAGTCTCGAAGATGTTTACTTGAAGCTTGTGAGAGGAGCTGAGTGAATAGTTGGATCTTCAAAGCGCTTGGTCGGTTGCCGCGAAAGACTTCAGGATCTACAGGAAGAAAATCAATGTGATCCGTGCTTCGATCGCCTATCCTCTTATCGTCGGAGTGTTATTCCCGCTTATCTTGAATTATTCAATTCAGAAGCAGCCAACAGCAGTAGCCGTCGCCCTGGCACCATCACTTATGGATTCATTCTCGATATGGTTCATCATCGGCGCAATAATTATTCCGACCGCTATTGCGTCGTACAGCCTGGTTGGAGAGAAACTACAGAAAAGCCTTGAACCGCTTTTGGCAACACCCATGACTGACGGGGACATTTTGCTAGGTAAAAGCATCTCGGGCCTATTAATCCCCGTTGCTTCGGTCTATGCTGGCGCGATAATCTTCATGGCGCTCTGCGATCATTTTACGCAAGGCGTTTTGGGATATCTCTACTATCCTAACTGGCACATGGGAGTGATCTTGCTTGTGGTTCCTCTGGCATCGCTTATGAGTGTGGAGATCAATATTATCATATCAGCCAGAATGACCGATGCGCGATCTGCACAGCAGCTTGGAACGCTTCTCATACTTCCATTCGTTGGATTATATCTAGCTGCAGATCTAAAGATATTTCCGTTCACCAACACGAATTTGCTGATTCTGGCGGGGGCCCTCGCGCTAATTGACATAGCATTCTTCTTCGTCAGCAAAGCGACGTTCCAAAGAGAAGAAATACTGACGCGATGGAAATAAAAACTGCATACACAAAGTCATAATCGTCACAGAATACTGGTTGTTTACACCCTGCAGTTCTCAAAAGAATGTACTGGGGCGAAAGATCCTAGGTGGTCTTTCGCCAAACGAGCTTGAAATTGGTGTATTGGGCACAGCAGTTATTGTACTCGTGGCACCATCTGCTTACACATATATTCGAAGAAGGAAACGAGCTTAGCTCTGTTTTAACCAAAAATAAGAAAGAATTTCAGTTCAGAAAATTGATCACTAAATATTAAATGCAATTCCGTTTTTCTGATAATTCTGTGAGTCAAGGCTCGTCCTCTCTTGCTTCAAGCACGGTAGTTCCTCTGCGCCAACCCCGTTCGCGTTTTCGCAACAGAGGCTCACTCGCCATCCTGAGCAAGATACTTACCATCGGTGGCGAGCGAATTACAAGGACTCATTTGATGTACCAAACAAATCTTAGCTTTACTATGCTCAAGGTCTATCTTGAGTTCGCGCTGAGCTACGGACTCATGAATGAAGTGTCGGTTAACAACAAGAAATTTTATGGAACCACAGAAAGTGGAGCTCGATTTGTTAATATTTACAATTCGATCCTCGAGCTTATTCCTGCTTTGAACGAAATTGATGACTTTTAAGTCGCTATTGGCTTTTTTCTGAATCCGCTTTCCACTAGCGTCTCGTCCTCTATTTTGTGCTTCTGTGCCCGTGTTAGATCTCCGCGAGAAACGTACCCAACCGGGAGATTGTTCTGGTCAACCACTATCAGGAACGAAACATCATTGAGCGTCATTATCCTCAAAGCTTCGTATCCGAGTTCATCCTCTCGCACTGTGTAGAATTTCCTCGAAGATATCTTCCCAATTGTAAGATCTTTGTCTGCCTTAGCTGCACCGTCGTAAATCTGATCCCTGTCAACCACTCCATACACTTTTCCATTTTGCATAACGACAAGCCTCTTTCTGCCCCAGAACTCGTGCGTGCGCTCGCTAAGCAGTTTGTTGACACCCACGACACTCTCACTTGCTTCGACTGACGAAATCGGTTTTGTCATCAGCTGGTTCACTCTGATTTGACGTAGCGGATTGAATTCGTAAATGTGCCTAATTCTTAGGCCCCTCCTCGCGAGCTTCTCCGTCATAATAGAATCCTCCATCAGGTATTCTCCCACAAGCTCTGCGATTACGACAGTAACGATAATCGGAAGCACGCCCTGGTACGCGCCCGTTACTTCGAGCGTGAATACAATTGAAGCAAAGGGAGCTCTTGACGCTGTTCCAAAGACCGCACCCATGGCAGCTATCGCAAAAATCGCGGGCGAGATGCCGTGCGTGATTCCG
The DNA here is from genome assembly GCA_030036955.1 of Nitrososphaerales archaeon. GTDB lineage: Archaea > Thermoproteota > Nitrososphaeria > Nitrososphaerales > CADDZS01 > JASHOD01. Next base: position 1,825 of record JASHSF010000226.1, on the reverse strand, counting down.
TTTCCTACGAACAGGGAGGGAAGGAAGAATTTTACTCCCAAACCGTATACGAACCCCATCGCAGAGCCGATCATGAATAGCGGAGCAAGCGTGCCGCCAGAGGTTTGGGATGCCATAGACATGAGCCAAGCGACAGCTTTTGCCGCGGCGATTAGTACCAAGAGCACCAAAATGGGATACAACCCCGTTATATTGCCGGAAAGAATCTCTCGTATCACGCTGTAACCCACACCTAGTATCTGGGGCACGAAGAGGCCAATTACTCCCACGCAGAGGCCCCCAATTATTGGAAGCCAGGGTTGCCCCAACTTCGTTTTACTGAACATATCCTCGGCCTTGTACAAACCGCGAGACAGTGCCGAACCAACGACACCAGATGCAAGCCCGAGCAAAACAAACAGCGGGAAAAGATCAAACCCCTGAAAAACTCCTGAACCAAAATTGTACGCCGGAGTCTGAAAAAGTGGAATGGGGCTGATCAGAATAAAGTGCATCCATCCCCCGATTGCGGCCGCCACGGCGACAGGAACGAGCGATTTTACTCTGAACTCGAAGAGCAGCAGTTCTATGACAAGTAAGATAGCTGAGATGGGAGTCCCGAACGTTGCAGCCATGCCAGCCGCGGCGCCACAGGAGAGGAGAATTTTCCTTTCAGATCCGGTCATCGGAATTAGCTGGCCGACAAGAGAGCCAAATGCGCCGCCGGTTTGAATTATCGGCCCTTCCGCTCCGAAAGGCTGGCCTGAGCCGATCGTGAAAGCCGTAGAAAGCGCCTTTAGGATACCCACCTTGGGTTCGATCTTGCTACTCGAGATCAGCACTGACTCCATTGACTCGGGAATGCCGTGACCCACAATCTTCGGAGATCCGTACTTTATCATGAGGCCCGCCACGAGGCCGCCGATCGCCGGAATGATGACCGCAACGACCCCCAAAGTATTGCTTTCCGGAGAGACAAAGCTCGTAGAGAGTCTTTGGAAGTAAAACAGATTCGTTAGAAGGCCGATTAGATTGTAGAGCAGGAATGCGATAAAGCCAGCAGCTATCCCTATTCCGACGGATACGACTGTAAGTAGCCCTATCCTAGCTTCTTCCCTTTTTTCCGCGGTTTTCGGTTTTCCCAGGACTTATTTCACCAAGCAAGCGAGAGAGAATTTCTTCGCAGGCAGTTACTCGCTTTTGCGAATTTTTAATTGTTCCTAGGCTTTAGGGCAATAAGGATCTTTTTTCCATGATGGATTTACTTATTTCATATTCACCTACGGAATTAAGCTGGTGCGACAGCGCTTACGCTTCCGCTTTTCGATCTAGGATCCCGTGGCGCCTCGCAAAGTCTTCGCAAGCCGAGAATATTCCGTAGGCGATGAATATAGACACGAACGACGAGATAGCGAGGTAGAGTATAGAATACCCGAGGTTAATTCCGGTAGCTGGAATCATCGACTCCCTTACAGACGACAGAAACCAGGTCAGAGGGAGCACCCGTGATATTTCGCCTAGCGGGGCGGGAAGAATGGAAGGCGAAAACCACACGCCCCCGAGCAGGAGGAAGACTCCCGTGACGTACTCGCTCAAGCTCCACTGGAGCCTGTTCGACACGAGGCTCACGGCTGATAAGACATAACCGATTGCAGTGAGCCCTACTATGCCCAGGAGCACGCTGAGAATTAGGGCGGGGTAGTTGACTCCTAGAAAGTTGATGTCGAGCGGCTGGTGGAAGAGGAAAGTGAAAATGAGATCGCCGAGCGCAAAAGTGATCACAACAGAAATTGTAGCGTTGAAAATTGCGGACAGCGTCCTTCCAACTATGTAGGGCTTGATCGAG
>JASHSF010000030.1 GCA_030036955.1 Nitrososphaerales archaeon | reverse complement strand
ATCAAAAAATCCGTTTTATCGATCTGCAGTTCACTGACATTCAAGGAAGGATGCAGCACGTCACCGTGCCTTCGGAATCGCTCGGGCCTGAATCCTTCAAAGAAGGCGTCCCAAAACTCGACGGTAGTTCGATCAGGGGATTTACTGACATTCACGAATCGGACATGCTGCTTGTTCCGGACTCTAACACTTACTCTGTCTTGCCGTGGGCTCCGGAAAACCAGCCTACTTCACGGCTCATTTGCGACATTTCTTGGGGGTACGGCATGGGTCGCTTTCCGAAAGATCCGAGATACGCAGCTCAGAGGGCCGAGCAAACCGCCAAGCTAGCCGGTTATGATACCTCGTACTGGGGACCGGAAATCGAATTTTTCGTTTTTGACCGGGTCAGCTGGAACGTTTCAACCCCCTACGCAGAGCAGTCGTACAGAATTGAATCAAGAGAAGCTGCTTGGAATTCCGGTACAGGTCCCCAAGGCAACGCTCCAATCAGATTCAAGGAAGGATACTATCCGACAACACCACAGGATACTCTTCAAGATTTCAGGGGAGAATGCATGAGAATTTTGAGTGACAACTTTGGAATCCTTTGCGATGCCCACCACCATGAAGTCGCAACCGCGGGGCAGTGCGAAATAGATCTTCGCTACGACAAACTCACGAGTATGGCCGATTCAGCGGCGACCGAAAAATACGTAATCAAGAACGTAGCCGCCTCCCGCGGCATGGTTGCGACCCTCATGCCAAAGCCCATTTTCCTAGACAACGCTTCGGGAATGCACGTGCACGTTTCTCTCTGGAAGGATGGCTACAACAAGTTTTACGATGAGAACGATCAATATGCCGAGCTCAGCCAGCTTGGACGTTATTTCGGCGGAGGGTTGATGGCGCATGCAAGAGCTCTTTCAGCAATTACAAATCCGACGACAAATTCGTACCGCCGCCTGGTCCCGGGATTTGAAGCTCCGGTTTACATCGCATGGAGCAGAAGAAACAGATCGGCAAACATCAGAATCCCAGTCAACTTGAAGGGCCCGGCCAACCAAGCGAAAAAGAGGATCGAATACAGAACTCCGGACACTGCCGCGAACCCTTATCTCTGCTTCGCAGCTATGCTCGCCGCGGGGCTCGACGGAATCAAGAATTCGAAGGATATTGGTGATCCTATCGACGAGGACATTTACAGGCTTCCCCCTGAAAGACGGCACGCCCTTGGAATTCAGGAACTTCCGGGCTCTCTCAAAGAAGCGATCGAATGTCTGCAATCAGATGATACTTTTCTGAATGCCATCCTTCCCACGGAGTTGATAGAGGCCGTGATCGAAAACGGTCTGAAAGAGCACGCGGAAGTTTCGCGTCGTCCGCACCCGTACGAGTTCTATCTGTATTTCGATCTATAATACTTCAAGAAAGAACTAGTCATATCCCGAACGGGAGAGGAATACTTTCTTCCCCTTGGAAACATAAGTTGCAAAGTCATCTAGCTGCAAACTCTCGTCTGGAGCTGGCTCCTTCAGTCTCATGAACCTTCTCTCGACAATGTATGTCTCGATCAACTTAGCTCCTGGATTAACTAGATTTCGTTCAAGGGCATCATGATTTTTTGGGACTTCTTGAATTCATAGAAATTTACGTGAAATAGAATTTGCTTTTGTGGAGCTTACTCCAACCACCCGAGCTATTCCTTGAAAAACAACCCTCTTTGAAAAATCATCAAAACTGAGCCCTTCGACTTTTTTCGTTTTGCTGCCGAGGAAAATGATCTCTTGTACCCGCAGCTCGACACCCTCGAATCATGCGCAAAAAATCACCTTATGGCAAAGGTCGAATATCTAGATTCGTTTGAATCTCGATTTTGTTACACAATCTGCATCAAATGTACAACAATGCTGGTTCCGGAAACCCTAGCTCGAAGCTTTAAACTGCCTGATTTGCTTCTGGTACATTTCCACGAGCTCCTTTACGGTTGTCGCATCTTCCGGGGCTTTGTCCTCCCTTATCTTGCCCGTAAACTTTGGAAAACGGAGGGCTAGTCCGCTATCCTTTCTCAAAATTCCAAGGCCAGCTGTATAGATAGGACTGAGAGTGATTTCGGAGGCAAGAACTTCGATCACTATCTTTGGTTCGAACCAGTCATCGGAGCTTACCTTCGCGTCAAGTCTCGGGCTTTTCTTGTCGACGCGAAACTCTGATAACATTTTTGACAAGTGCTCTAAATCCGCGTCAGTAAATCCGGTTCCAACCTTAGTGGTAGTTCTGAAGAGATCTTTTTCTTTGTCGTACGCTGCCAGGAGGAACGCTCCGTAGTGCCCCGCACGCCTACCCTGACCGTGGTTTGCGCCCACTATTACGAGATCTATCGTGTCTGAAACGCCAGGACGGTACTCCGGCTTGAATTTGATCCAAGAAAACTCGCGGGCCCCTGCCCGGTAAGTGCTGTCAAGACTCTTTATGACCAGTCCTTCGCACCCAGCGCTTAAAGCCTCCGTCATCAACGAATCTATTTCTCTTGCACTCTGGACTGATCTTGCCGGAACAATCAAGAGCTTCAAGGGATCTATTCTTTTGGCTGATCTCACAAGATCTTCGAGCGAAGCTCGACGCTCTGTATAGGGTCTATCCAGGGTTTGCTGTCCGCGCAAGTAGAGGACATCAAAAACGTTTAGCGCTGCCGGATACCTTTCAATCGCTTCCTCTATGCCGTATTTTCTTCTACGGTGCATGAGTTCCTGAAAGGGCAGGTATTTTCCACTCGAATCAAGCGCAACTACTTCCCCTTCGATTATCAGATTCTCTTCATCGATCAATCCAATTGATTTAGACACATCTGGGTAATGCGCGTCAATTTTTTCGAGACGACGAGAGAACAACGAAACTTTCCCACCAACTTTGTGGGCCTGAATTCGCTCGCCGTCGAGCTTGTACTCGGCAGCCGCGTGCCCATTCATCTGATCTATTATGGTTTGCGAACTCGTCATCCGCTCCGCGAGCATCGGACGAATTGGTTTTCCAGGAGTCGCCTTCACCCTCTGAATTGATTTCAATCCATTCGATGAAATGAGCTGAGCGACGTACCCCAAGTCGCTAGTGAGGTTGTACGCTCTTTCGAGCAGTTTTCTGTTCGTCTTGTCGCCGGTGAACGCGATAGCAAGGGCATCCAGCACAGTATAGTCAGCGACACCGAGCCTTAGATTTCCCGTTACAAACCTCGTCAGAAATTTCGCTTCAAGGGAGGTCGCAGATTTCAGCAATGCCGCTAATCGTTGTATGCGATAATCTGACGATCCCTTTCCCGAAGTCTTGGCAATCTGATCTAAAGTATCGTACACTTGCTTAACAGTCAGGTGCTCGGGAAAGAGGGATTCCTGGACGGCGCCCTTTGATATCTTTTCGACGACGCTTCCCATGTCACCGAGTTTCCTCAGTGATTCGTTTACCGTCGCATCGCGCACGTTGTATGCCCGCTGCACTGCGCGAGACACCATCTTGTCTGCCATGCCTATTTCGACGCCTTCAAAATCCGGATGGAGCTTGCCCTGGGTCAAATAGCATACTTGAGCAATCAGTGAAGCATCTACAAGGCCCAAAACTTCCGAGAGAATTTTAGTCAGCTCGATTCTCGACGTGGTTTGACTCATCCTGTTGTATGCTTCCGCAATAACTTCGAACTGCAAAGTCGAGAACGCCAGAACTATTTGCCTTTTCAGAGCTCAACGTATTAATAGTATATTTTTCTAAATCAGCTGTAATAGAGTGAATTTTTGATGGGCGGCACTAAGAAAAAATCAATGAGCCAGGCTGAAAAATCCCAGGGAGCTCAAGAGTCGGCGCAAGGCGGAGCTGCCCCAAAGAAGCCAGAGAAAAAGACGGCAAAAGAAGCGAGATTTGCTCAAGCTCAAGCAAAGCAACAGGCCTTGATAGCACCGAAAATGGACGAAAAACAACTTTTGAAAGTGCTTTCTCCAATGAAAGCGATAACTCTCTACGGAACGGCAAGAACTCTCGGCCTAAATGCGGCGATTGCCTCCCAGACGTTGAGGAACCTCGAAGCAAAGAATGCAATTCGAAAGGTGGGAGGATACAGCGGACACTACATCTATGCGGTAGTGGCACCGGAAAGCACTCCGAGCCAACCAACGCCCGCTTGAAATTCGACCACTAACTTATTCTTTCTACTCGAATGGTATCTCCCCTCTGGAGAGCAAGGATGATTTCGAGTCCCCGCTCCACCTGACCTAAGAGATTCATCGGCTTGTAACTTCTGGTATCTTCAAGAAAGAAGCAAAGAGTACCGCCTGAAGGCATGAATGCTATTGACCCTTTTTTGAGATCCCTCTTCGCCTTCTCTTCTCCAGCCACTACCGGAGTCAGAATGTAGGCAAAGCTTCGCTCGAAGAAATTTACGTGCCCGCTGAACGGAATTGATCGCTTTATGTTGGAAAGTGTAACCGGTGAGATGTGCTTGTACACCTTTCCGCGTATTTCTCCACGGCCCGGAACCGTGGCGGTGAGAACCATTTCTGAAATCGAATCAGCACTCAAGATCGATCTTGCCCCAAACCGCTGGAGAGATGAGTCGAATTAAACCTAGCTGGAGAATTGGGCCGCTGAACGAGGCTTAGGTTGCCAAGTAAGGTTTAAGTGAGCTTCTTCAGCAAACGCTATATTCCCGGAGTTTTTCTGCCGTTTTGCCATCAGTTCCACGGGCTAGAGTATCTCAGCGACAAAAAGTCAAGAGGAAAAAACAAAAAACTGCGGAACAGGAGAGCAAGGACACTTTCCAGATCGCGATCGGGCCGCCGCAGCTTACTCGTTTTGAAAGGGCGCGAATTATTGGAGCGAGATCGCTCCAATTGGCGTTGGGCGCACCTCCGTTCATTCGCGTCTCATCGAATGTCCACAGCCCCATAGACATCGCGGTTTCAGAGCTTGCCCAAAAAGTCCTTCCCATCAACATTCGCAGAACCTTGCCTGATGGGCAGTACGAAGATATACCACTCGACGTATTGATCATTGCATAGCATCTTGCGGAACTTCAGTTCATGGCAAGAGCGGGAATTCCGCGGAGGCATTCAACAAATTTGAAGTGTTACGTTTGTTCAAAGACTTCAAAGGCGTCTTGTGATATGTGCAAAAAACCCGTTTGCAGGATTCACTTTAGTATGTACTACGATCCAGCAACCCGGGTGATGACTCCTCTCTGCGGCAATTGCGCGCAGATGAAACGCAGGGAACTCTCATAGTTGCCACCAAAGAATTAATTCTGAAAGCCCACTGCATGCTCTGCCGCATCTTGGCGAGTTTCTGCAAAATTTCCGTTTGGCAAAAACGTTTGGACCAATTCCAATCAATTTGAACTCGAGGAGTTCTTCAGGTCTAGATTGTTTGGTTGATGACCTGCTACGGTACTCGAGCAGATCCACAATCTATTGTCTAATTTTCTGCCGGGCTTTAAGTTTCCTGCCCTAATTTGCCATGAACTTCTATCGCCGAGTATTCTATTACCTGTTAATTTGGGGCATTTCGATGTATCACAAAGAAAAGTGACATTCCGTAGTCCTTGTAAACTAGATAACTAGGTCACGTTTGAAACTTATGTATGTGCAGGCCGAGACAAAAAACCAGCTAGGCTTAAATATCGAATTCCGAGCTCGATAATTTGCGCAATCAAATGGCAATCAAAGGATCACAAGGACAACAAACCTCCCGAACCGATAGCAACAGCGATGGCAATATTTCGCATGCGAGTCGAGAAGAAACTACAGAACGTCGTCAAGAAGATCGACCCAGCCGGACATCCCCGCCCAATCACATTTTCGTGGGAAAGAAACCTGTGATGAGCTACGCAATGTCGGCGATGGTTCAGCTAGCGCAGAGCGGCGAAATTGTCCTTAAAGCCCGCGGCATGGTAATATCCAGAGCCGTGGACGTTGCAGAGATCGTTACCAAACGTCTTGGAAACAACAACTTTGAAGTTCGAAACATCAGGATAGACACAGAAAGGCTCGGGGAAGGGGATGACATTCGCAATGTCTCCACCATCGAGATTGTGGTAAGCAAGAAAGCATCCTAGCTCTGTGCCATGATAAAATCGATGATGGCAGAAACTGCTTAGGCCCGAACTTTTTTCAAACTATCCAATCCACCTAGGGCAAAGGCTCTGAATATGAGCAGGTGTTATTGTCTTACGAACCGTTTTTCCGGTTCCTGGAAAGAGATCTCGAATGACACGAGTTAGAGCATCACTTGCCGGATCTGGATAAAATAGTCGCGGATGACAGAGTCCTCTTTTACCTGGACTCCAGACGAACTTGGCTCCTACTAGTGAGAGACGATTCAGCACCATTCCACACCCATGCTGGAATTATTCAAGTTTCCGACGCGATCGGGAAGACCTTCGGTTCTTCTTTAACGACAACTCTCGGAAACCAAGTCTTCCTGCTCCGACCCGTTGCGGTTGACTACATAATGAAGTCGGAAAGGCGCACCCAGATAGTGTATCCGAAGGATTTTGCTTACATTGCGTCAAGGGCTGGGTTGAAAAATGGAGCGAGGGTTTTTGAGTGCGGAACCGGCTCTGGCGCGCTCACTACTTTTTTTGCTAGCCTTGTCGCCCCGTTAGGTCTTGTCCACACTTTCGAGCAGCGGAAAGAGTTCCAAGAGATTGCGAAGAAAAACGTCGCAAAAGCGGGCTTATCCACGGTTGTGAAGTTCGAGGACAACAGCCCTCTTGAAGCTGCTCCTGGGACTCTTGAGGGCGAAACATACGATCTGGCGCTTCTTGACACCGGGGATCCGTGGATTCTACTCAATTCGGCGCACCACTTGCTGAGAGGCTCTGGATTTGTATTTGCAATCTGCCCTACGATGAATCAAGCCGAGACATTTGTCGAAGCAATGGCGGGCAAATTCGCTGATTTGGAATGTGTTGAGATAATGCTTCGACGAATCGAAGCTCGGGCTGGGAAGACAAGACCTTCGATGAGAATGATCGGCCACACGTGCTACCTTGCATCAGGAAGAAAGATATTGGGACCGGAAGCTGTGCGCGAAAGAGTTGAAAATGATTATAACGGATAATTTGAAGCGTTGAAACAACGCGGACTTTGACTTCTAAAGACACCAGCGAAGACGCCGCCTTCGTGCTTTACTTCGTACCAATAATCGCGGGCATTGCGTACGGAATTTACGAGTGGGTCGCGATCAACGCAAAGTCCGGCGCAATGCCTACAGTAGCCTACCTGATTGTGTCTAAATCCCCGTATTTGTTCTTGGGAGCTCTTATTGCCATTTGTTTAGGGGTAATCATTGAAGTTAGGGGGTTTGCCCAAACCGAGCGTGGACCCGTGGTACTAGCAAATAGTTCCAGGATGCAGATTTTAGCCGTCGCAGTGCTTATTGTCGGATTCGCAGCCGCCATTAGCAGCGCGGGATACTCTAATCTTGGCTTGGCATTCACAAATTTTCTCCGCGGAACGTACACGATTATCTTTGCATTCTTTCTCCTTTTCATCTCGCTCTTGCTCTCCCCCCGTCTTCTGATTGGAAGAGCAAAACCATCAGTTGCATTGACGGAACTGATTGGTATGGCTTGCCTTGCTTTTTCGCCTCTGGGTTTGCTCTTGGAGGCTAAAGCGAAAATTTCCTTTCCAGCCGCGACTGCAGTAACTCTCGGTTTGTTCATAATCGGCTTGGTACTGATTTTAAGTCGCTCCAAGATTTTTGGAAGACCCAAAACCACAAGTCCAGTAAAGACTCCGCAACAGAAATAACGTCGAAAAGAAATCCAGCCGGACCTTTTGAAACTGGAATTTGAGTTCAAAAACGTGGGCCCGGAGGGATTTGAACCCTCGACCGACCGGTTTCTCATTCTTGCAGAAGGTTGGTTCTGTAAACAGGATCGATTATGAGCCGGTCGCTGTTGGCAAGCTCACAAATAGGGAACTGATTATTCTACCAAGCTGAGCTACGGGCCCAAAGCGAATCAAATTCGAGAAGCATGCACTGACGGAGCTTCGCGGCGTATTTGTGTTTTTACAATCTTGAAACAAAACTCTAAATGCAAAAAAATTATTCGTCTTCACGCTATCTCGCTCCGGTGGTGTAGCCCGGTCAAGCATACTGCCCTTTCGAGACATCGAAGACAGGCAGTGATCGCGGGTTCAAATTGCGCAATGATTCTTTCTGAGAACCCTTGCCAGAGAAAGTCCCGCCCGGAGCACACTTTCTCCATTCAGTACAGCTAAAACTGATTTCGGGCTCGAAAGTCTCTAGATTTCATCCAGGGTGAGCTCAAGCTTGAATAAGGGGGCTTGTCATACTAGAATTATTATCCCAATTAGGTGCTTTGCAAATTGAACCAGTCCAAAGAAGATTACAGCGCGCTGCTAGCCAGGATACGTCAGGTTAGACCAGAGAGCGCCTCGCAATCCGAAGACAGGCTGAAACTCCCAGCACCTAGGACGATGGTCTCGGGGAAGAAAACCTTCTGGATCAATTACATGGAATTTCCAACCATCTTGAGAAGAGATCCGGATGAGTTCCTCAATTACTTCCGGAGTCAGCTAGCTATCAACGCGTCGCTCGAAAACGGAAGAGCCATCTTTATGGGCAGGCCAGACAAACAATCATTTTCGGCTCTAATCCAGAGGTACTTAAAAGACCGAGTAATTTGTCCAGTCTGCGGCAGCCCGGACACCAAACTTGAAAAGAACAAACAAGTTCTCACATTATTATGCGAGGCTTGCGGCGCTAGGTCTGCGGCCAAGTAGATCCCGATTTACTGCCGTTAAAGAGTCCTTTTCCAGCGATTGGCGCACATTCAGATTAAAACAGATAAATAGAATTCGAAAGAACTTTTCTTGCGCGCCTGCTTAAATAATTCGCAGAGTGATTTTCCCCTACATTGCAAACTAAGGATGCCGAGTTTGAGACATATTTCAAGTCAAAGACTCTGCATTACCACGCCAAAATTGAGGAATCAATATCCGACATTTTAGATGAATTTTCTGACTCGAGTTTTTACGAAGGGTTAACCTTTGCCGTTCAAGACGGAAAGAGGGTCAGACCTCTGATCGTTCTTCTGGTACGAGACGCGCTTGCTGACGGCGTGGTCACCAACATAGACCCGATGCGAGCTGCCGTAGCAGTTGAACTACTTCACCTGGAGTCCATAATCCATGATGATATAATTGACGGAGAGGAGGTCAGGAGGGACAAGCCTGCGTTTCATAAAAAATTTGGAATTCCTGCGTCAATTCTATCCGCAGATTTCGTTTTGGGGCTCATACTGGATATCGCCTCGCAATACCCGGACAGCAGAATCGGACGCGAGCTGTCGCTAGCTGCCCTGAGAATGAGCAGCGGCGAGTTTAAGGAAGTTATTCTAAACAGGAACAACAGAGAGGAGAAGAAGATCACCCTCGATCAGTACTTGGAGGTAGTTCGTGACAAGACAGCCTCGCTCTTCCAAAGCTCTGCAAGAATTGGCGCCTTGCTTTCCGGCACTACTAGGCGCGAGATCGACTCGGTTTCAGATTTTGGCATGAACCTCGGAATTGCTTATCAAATGCAGGACGACCTACTGGATTGGGATGAGAACTCAAGTCTGGCCCGTCGCGTGGGAAAAGACCGCTTGTTGCTCCAGAAACTATCGCATGAGTACGCGACTAACGCGAGGACCTGCTTGGCTAGCATTCCTTCTGGCGAGGCGAAAGACAGATTGCAAGAACTCGCCGAATTCGCGGTCTCTCGCAGATTCTGAGCTTATTTTCTCTTGGGTTCTAGAGAAAAACAGATCTCAGCAAAGCCGGGATTATGCTTGCTGATGCCAGAAAAGAGCGGGCGGCAGTATATGCTAGCTGATAAAGCGGGTAAGGATACACACCCGTTGCAACGATTATCAACACTGCAATGATCAACGCTACTCTGAATCCGTTTGTTTCTGGTAATCTCGTATCGCTGGGCGCCTGATCTAGATACATGTGCTTCACGATTCTGACATAGAAAGCAATCGAAACAAAACTGTTGATAATACCTACAACAGCCAACCAGGCAAGGTTACTGTTTATGGCGGACAAAAATAGCGTCAGCTTGCTCCAGAACCCGCTCAGAGGCGGGAATCCTCCGAGGGCTAGGAGAGACAGAGTTAGAGCAATGGGGGCTAGTGTCATTCTCTTGCCGAGGCCATTGAAGGTGTCGAGATTGTCAGATCTGGTTCCCTGAATAATTAGGGCAACAGCGAGGAAGGCGCAAACCTGCATGGAGGCGTAGTTTAATATGTGAAAGAACGAACCTGTAAGGCCAAGAATTGATCCTGCTGCGAAACCTATGAGGATATAACCAGCCTGACCGATGCTGGAGTAAGCCAAAATTCTCGTAACGCTCTTTTGCGTGAGAGCCGCAAAGTTTCCAAGAGTCATTGACAGAACTGCGAGTACCGCAAAAGTCAGACTCCAATCATGCTGGAAGGTACTGAAACTGAAGATTACGAAAAAGATCCTGGCTGCGGGGGCGAAGGTAGCTCCCTTTGTTGCTGTGGACAGTAGTCCGCTGACTATAGTTGGAGCCCCCTGATACGCGTCTGGAATCCACATGTGGAAAGGAACCGCAGCTAGTTTGATTCCGAAACCCGCGAGCAAGAATGTAAGAGCAAGAATTCCTACGGGGCCGTAACCCGAACTAACGGAGACTATTGTCGTTCCCACGGAGTTGCCGTAGATGCTCGTTGTCCCGGTCAGAAGATAAATCAGCGAAATACCATAGAGTAGCACCGCGGAAGCAAAGGCGCTAACGAGGAAGTATTTTACAGCCGCTTCATTCGAGGCTGGATCCTTTTTCTTGAAACCAGTGAGAACGTAGCTCGGAATGCTCATGAGTTCCCAAGCGACGAACATCATCAGCAAATCCGTAGAAAAAGCAAGGAGCAGAGCTCCTATAGTCGTGAAGATAAGGAGGGCGTAGAATGTCGTCACGTTGGATTCGTCAGTAAAATAATCGACGACAGTCAAGCCAACGAGAAATGCGACGATGAGTATCGCAATGCCAAAGATGTACGAAACCCAATCGGTGGTCACTACGTCTGTGACGATCGGAACTGAATACGGAAGGGAACTCGACGAGCTGAAGAAGCCCAGAGCCTGTAGAGCAATAAAAATAATGCCAAAGGCAAAGCCTCCCGAGGCTAGTCCCATCGCGAGATATTTTGATCTGTTCCCCAATACGGTCAAAATGATGATTATAAGTCCGATCGTTGCTAGTACAATCGTGAGATCAATAGGCATGCCTTCTGGGCCCAAGCTTGTCAAAACGCTAGACATGCTCTAAATTGTCACATATCCAAAGAGAAAGAAAATTATGATGAGCAATGCGATTCCGATTCCAAATGCAAAAAGGTATTCTTCTTCGATGCCAGTCTGAATTCTTCTCAATAGACCGGAAACGTCGCTTCCAAATTCCGGTGCGCCAATGTTGACTGGTTCGATGACCTTCTGTTCGAAGTTTCTGAAGATCCAGGTCGTTCCTCGGGAAATTGGATACACTATCACTTTGTAGTAAAACGCGTTGATGTACCATCTGTGGAGGAAAAAGTGATAGAAACCGTAGATAACGGGACTAGAGTTCACAACGGCGACCGGCGAAATCGAGCGTCTAATGTATGCAAGATATGCGATGAAAATTCCGAGGACAGAGATACCAAATCCAATGGATAGCGAAAGCGCTTCGGATCCCAGATTGAAACTATAAGGCGAGACTACGCCAAGGTTTGCCAGATATTTTGAGAACAGTGAGCCCAGAGATTGCTGAAGGAAGATCGGGGCGAGAATTCCGATTACCAGTGTAGCTCCCGCGAGAATCACGTATGGAACCCACATCGTCCCCGGCGCTTCATGGATATGGTGCCCCTTAGCTTCCAGATTCTCGATATTTTCACTTTTTTTGCCCGCAAAAATAATGCCAATCAGCCTTATGCTGTAGAATGCCGTCATTAGAGCGGTGACGATACCTACTATGTAAAATATCGTTGAGATACCGCCTGCCTGCAATGCTGCCCCAAGAATTGCATCCTTGCTCCAAAAACCGCTCAAAGGAGGAAAACCGGCTAGCGAAAGAGCAACGATCATCATAGCAATGAAGGTAATCTTCAGTTCTTTTCGGAGACCTCCCATTTGGCTTGCGTACTTTGACTCTGTCACATGGATCAGCCAACCTGCGCACATGAAAAGACCCGCCTTGAATAATGCTTGGCTAATTAAGTGAAAAAAACCTGCAGTAAAGCCGATCGAAAAATCGGCCGGGGCTGATAACCCCGCAACGCCCAAACCGAGCATCATGTAGCCGATTTGAGAAACGGTGGAGTATGCAAGGACCTTCTTTACTTCGTCGTGCACCATTGCCTGGCTTGCAGCGAGAAGGGCAGTGAAGGCTCCTATTGCTGCTACGGTTGCAAAGAATGGAAACATTACTCCCGTCCCGAGGCTTGCCGACGCAATCAAGAATATTGGCCCGACAGTGCCAACGAGGAAGACACCAGCGTTGACCATTGTCGCTGCATGAATTAGAGCAGAAACGGAAGTGGGGCCCGCCATTGCATCGGGAAGCCACTCGTGAAGTGGAAACTGGGCGGACTTGCCAACTGCCCCGCCGAATATCAGAATCGCAGCGGGCACAAGCAGCCCTGACGCGGCCAAATCGCTAGCCCATGACGTATTCTGAACAAGCTTGTAAAAGTCGAAGGTATGCGCGTAGGCAAAGATTAACAGTATCCCTACAAGAAAGGCAATGTCACCGATGCGCGTCATGATGAAGGCTTTCATTCCGGCGTTCGTCGGTGAGTACGCCTCTGGTACTCCAGCGGTTGTCTCTCCGTGAGTTCCGACCCAGTACTTCATTTCATCGCTGTGCCAGAATCCAATCAGCGCATAGCTGCAATAGCCTACCCCCTCCCATCCCAGGAAAAGGAGTAGAAAATTGTCGGACATTACGATCAGAAGCATGTTGCCAATGAAAAAATTCATGAGAAAGTAGTATCGAGTAAGATTCCGCTCCCCTTTCATGTAGCCCAGGCTGTAGACCAAAATGAGGAAGCTAACCCACGAAACCGTGAGGGCGAGAACCGCCGTCAGCGGATCTACAAGTACTCCTGCTTGGATAGTGAAGAGCGGAGTCGAAATCCAAGTCTCCTGTACTCCGCATACGTGCGTTATATCCCATATTCCTCCGCCCAGCGTGTACGTTGTAAATTCAGGTAGTAAAAGAAGCAGAGTCGCAGTAAGGGCTGTAACAAATCCCGTCGCTATCGCGACGTAGTTCCTCGCCCTGTCACCGAAGCCCGCGGCAAGGACGCTCAAAGCCCCGCCTATGATAGGAACCATCCAGACGAGATTTGGTATAAGATCTGAACAGGAGGATAAAGAAAATGCCATGGTTCGTTCGGTACTCCATCAATTTATCTTAGGGGAGGTTGGGCAGCGTAATTGGTAAACCAGCGACGGTGTGGAAGAGCGGCCCATCGATTAGTCCCGGGAAGACGCCGAGTAATATAGTTAGGGCGGCAAGGAAAATTATAGGCGCAAGCATGTAAGCAGAGCCTTCGCTCACTTTCGAAAGGTGCTCAGGGAGTTTGCCGAAAAATACGCGTTTCATGGTCCAAAGGGCATACACCGACGTGAGCGCCGTCGAGAGGACCGCAAGTATTGAGATAACTAGCCAAATCTGACCGCTCGAGCCGCCCAGGGCTGCGCGCTGCAAACCGCCTGCAAAGATTAGCCACTCGCTCTGAAAGCCGTTAGTTTCTGGAAAGCCAAGCAAGCCAAGAAACGCAATAGTTGCGCAAACAGCGCAAATCGGCAGCTTCGTCGACAGCCCTCCCATTTGCTTTATGCTTCTGAGGCCCCCTGCGCGAACGATGATGAGTCCTGCGATCATGAAAAGAACTGCCTTCGCAGTTCCGTGGCTCACAAATTGAAAGGCCGCGCCGCTCACACCTAGTGACGTGGCTGTGCCAATTCCGAAGATTATGTATCCCATTTGGCTGATCGAAGAATACGCGAAGAGACGCTTTATGTCATCTTGAGCTAGCGCCATCAGCCCTCCGTAGTACATAGTGATTAAACCCCATACTGCGATGCCCATGTCAATATCCTGGTACGCAGTCGGGAGCAGCAGAGTCAGGATCCTGATCACTATGTACCCTCCTATTCCGATCATAGCCGGAGATAACAGTGCGCTTATGGGGGTCGGAGCTTCTGCATGCGCATACGGCAGCCAGATGTGTAATGGCGGAGCAGCCAGTTTGACGAACAGGCCAACAATTATTGCAAAAACGATCCATGGAATTAGGCCGGTTGCGGCGGCGAGGGCTGTAACTGCACCAGCTGGAGGTGGATTGAAGACGAAAGTCGAAGTTACCGTCCCAATTGTTAAGAAACCGAGAAGCATCAGCAGCGCACCAATGTGAGTCCAGAGCAAGTACATCAGCGAGATTCTGCCCCTCGCGCCGTAGCCGAACTCTGCGATCAGGAAGTATGAGGGGATTAGCATGAATTCGAAAAAGAAATACAGTTCAATGAGATTCGTCGATAGAACTGTCCCCATCATCCCTGCGCTGTAAAGCAAGTAGAGGGCGAAATAGAGTGCGAAGCGCTCGTTCGTGCGCTGGTTTTCCGTCGGCTCTGCGTAGCGGGCTTCGCCCGTTTCGGTAACCGTCACCGCGCCTGTCTTGTTGGGCATAATCGACTCAGATTGCTGGGGCTGCTTGGAGTTGGGCGAAGCCGTGACTACTTCAGTCACCATTCCTTCCTGTTCGAATATCCGATGCTTCATATAGGGCACTGAATACAGAGCAACCGCCGTGCAGATGATGTAAATCGTCAGAGCAAAAGGCAGGCTAATCCCATCGAGATAGAATCCGACTATGCCTATGCTACTGAGCAGCGGGGAGCCAGCGAGAGATTGCGGAAAAAATGAATATTGCTCGGGGGGTAGACTGTGGGAAGCGGCATAAAGTAGTAGAAGGGTCGAATATAGTAGTACAACAAAAGTGAACCAAGCTGACTTAGATCCGTACCTCTTCCCAAGGAAATATGCAACCGGCGAAAGAATTATTGGAACCAGAACTGCCTGAATTAGAATAGGCTCGACCATTTTTTTCACAGGCTAGTTTGATGTTTTTCTGTCGGGACGTCTCTAGTTCTTTAATTTCCTTAGGCCGAACACATCCACATTCTTGTGCAGGCGGAACACAACCAAAACTATCGCAAGGCCAACTGCAGCCTCGGCGGCAGCTATGGCTATCGAGAATAGAGCGAATGTTTGTCCCTCTGCGGCGTATCCAGCAGGAGTCAGGTAACGGGAGAAAGCGACGAGGTTGAGGTTTGCGGCGTTAACAACTATCTCTATGGCAAAAAAGAGTCTTAGGGCATTACCCTTTGAAACTAGACCGTACACTCCGATCACGAAAAGTATCGACGATACGATGAGGTAATCTATTAGAGGAACCATTTTCTATTCCCTGTCTGTTTTCGCCATAGTTAACGCGCCCACGATTGAAGCGCCGAGAATCAGCGCGAGTATCTCGAGAGGAAAGGAATAGGTGCTCGTGAGCAGATTGCCGATTTGCTCCACGGTGATAGCCGCAGGCGCAGTTGGATAGATACTTGTGAGGTTTGAAAGCGTGGCGACTATTCCAACCAACAGTGCAATAATTACTGCGATAGCGATGGCCATCGGTTGAAAAGGTTCCCTCTTTGCGTCTGCTTCAACTTCCTTTGTCACGAGCATCACGGTAAACAAGATCAGCACCGCGATCGCTCCGACGTATACTATGATTTGAAAAAGCGCAACAAAAGTCGCGTCGAGCAAAATGAAGAGTCCTGCGATGCCCAAAAACGAAAAAGCTAGGGCGACCGCACCATAAACGACCTGCCTTGATTCTAGCGACAGTAAAGCAGCGCCGATAGTAAGGATCGACAGAACTATAAACGCGAGAAAGTTCTCGTCAATCATGGTATGCGACATCCTTGTCTATTTTGAACTCCACTTTGGGTCTGGTCACTTTGGGCGGGATGGCGAGTTTCTCTGGCGCATACACGAGATTCTTTTTCGTCGTAGAAACTAGATTGAAGTCCTCCGTCATCCCGAGCGCATAGAACGGGCAGGCGTCCACGCACAAGCCGCAGAACACGCACTTTGCATAGTCTACCTGAGGAAAGATTGACTTTTTGTTGTTCGGTTGGCTGCGACTCACCTTGACCATTTCGATCGCCTGCGATATATTTTCGCACGCAATCGAACACAGCTGGCAACCGGTGCACTTGTCGAGCCATAGTATGTGCCTTCCCTTGTAGCCGGGTTTCGCAACTCCGAGCTTTGGGTCGTAAACGTAGTAGCTCTGCATTTCGGTTTGAACGTCCGGATAGCGCATTGTCATCCTTTTTCTGGGAAGCTGGCGAATCCCTGCGATGAATGCTCGGAAACTATCGACGACTATGCTCAATTAATCGACTCTCCTCCTTATCTCTATAGCAATCCCGACGCCGACAGCATGAATGCGATGAAGATGTTGACAAATGTTAGACCAACCAGCCAAAGCCAACCGAAGCCGATCAGCTGATCTATCCTGATTCTAGGGCTGAATCCTCTGGGTATGATAAATATTGTCAGGACAATTGCGGTCTTTATCAAGAACCAAACGAAATCGGGTAGTCCCGGCGGCCCGAGCCATCCTCCGAGAAACAGGATTGTGAAAAGAGCTGAAAGGGCATAGAGCTTGATGTAAACTGCGAGATTCAAAACGCCAAAAACCATGCTTGTGTACTCGGTGAGCCACCCAGCGACAAGCTCGCTGTCCGCTTCGGGCAGGTCAAACGGGATCCTCTCCAGCTCGGCCATCGCAGTCAAGTAAAAGACAACAGCTCCAAGTATCATTGGCGCAATGTACCAAATCTTCGTCTGAGACTCCGCTATCACGCTCAGATTGAGGGAGCGGGTCAAAATCACTACGCCGAGAACTGAGAGAAGCAAGGGTATTTCGTAGGAGATCATTTGATAGAGCGCCCTAATCGCTCCGATAAAGGAGAATTTGTTGTTACTCGCCCATCCTGCCAGAAGCGTAACCATCGGAAAGAAACTCAAAATCGCAATAGCTATCAAGAGTGAGTAGGGAGATTGCGCGATGTACGTCGTTGAGCCTATTGGAATTATTGCTAGTAGCGCGCCCGAGAGAGCCATCATGGCAAACGGAGGCGCAAGGAACATGAGAGCGTCGGCTTTTGCTGGAATGACAATCTCTTTGAAGAGCAATTTGAAAAGATCTGCGAAAGACTGGAAGATGCCTCCGACGCGTCCAGCGTAAAGAGGACCGACTCTATACTGCATCTTTGCGAGCAGCTTTCTTTCGTACCATATCACAAACGACGAAAGCACTGCGGCAAATGTCAAGCCCGGAAATGTGCTCGATTTGAACAAGACTCCGCTGGCGCCGAGCCCCATTTGACTAAGCATCGACGTCGAGCTGAAGGGGTCCATTTGCTCGGGATTGAACATGTTGATTGCAAAAGCCCAGTTGATATGCGTGCTGCAAGTTAGGGCGTTAAAGCCGCATACGAATTCGACTGGGAGAACATAGGCCAAGTAGAATATCGGGAGGATAATTAACGGGAGGATGATGAGGATCCAAAAAACTATCTTCAGAATTCTGACTACAAACTGTTCGAAGGTAACTAGCTCAGCCACGTGATTCTCAACTCGGTTCTACTTGTCTGCTTCCACGGGCCAATAGTCGAGACTCCAGTAAATCGCGGGCATGTCGGCGACATGCGAGCCGATGAGGAGTTTCTTCAAAACAATCAAGTTGCGCATCGAAGGCACGCTAATCCTGACCCTGTAGGGTTTCGTCGAGCCGTCGGAAATTATGTGGAATGACATAGCGCCCCGTGCGGCTTCGACCCTTGCATAAGCTTCGCCGGGATTTGTCCTCTGCTGAGGCGAAAGCTTGACTCTGACTGGGCCCAGAGGCATCTTTTCAAGACACTGGCGGATTATTCGCATGCTCTGGCGCATTTCGACTAGGTGGACCATGCACCTCGCGTAAGTATCACATTCTTTGTAGGATGGAACTTCAAAGTCCAGATCCTTGTAAAAGCAATAAGGTTCATCAATTCTCGTATCGGACTTTACATCAGACCCCCTCAATACGGGACCAACAACACCGAGCTTTATCGCGTCCTCACGCCTCAGCACGCCAACGTCTTCGGTGCGCTTGAGAAACAGTGGATTTTGAAAAAATATACGCTCGTAATCCTTCAAGCGAGTTTCAAAATAATCAAAAACCTTGAGGGCACGGGGCTTGAAGCTCTCGGGCATATCGTTTCTCACGCCGCCGGGGATCCAGTACGAATAGGTGATCCTAGCTCCTCCGATCATCTGGCCAAGGTCTACGAATATGTCTCTGTCGCCGAGCGGCCACATGAACATGGTCGAATGCCCTAAGAAAATCCCCTGGATGCCAAGCCAGTAAAGATGGCTCATTATCCTCTGATTTTCTGACATTATCATTCTGAGATACTGCCCGCGGGGCGGAATCTCAATTCCCATGAGCTCCTCTGCGGCCAGCGAGTAAGGACCAATGATGTTTGTTACGTCGGTGAGAGAGGAACGCTCGAGCATCGGTATGCTTTGCAAGTAGGTACGGTATTCTGTTTGCTTTTCCGCTCCCCTGTGAACGTACCCGGGGTCAGGAGCGACGTCAACAATCGTATCTCCATCGACGGTGATCGTGAATCTGAAGTGACCTGCGCCGGGGTGCTGCGGGCCGATGCTGACTACGAGCTTGTCCTCGGCAACCTGCGCCGTCTGAAGACCTGACGAGGCGAGGGGCATTGACATTTTTTGCGTTTATTCTCCCTCTAATCTTCCCGGTAGCCTGTACGCTTTGAGCATCGGCGGGATGTCGCTCCAATCTTCGGGTAGGAGCAGTCTTGCAAGCTCCGGATGCCCTTCGAATGTGACTCCGAGCATCTCGTACGTTTCCCGCTCGTGCAAATCGACGCTCGGAAAAATTTCAATTAATGAAGGAAGCTTTGCATCATCCGAGGGAACGCGGCACGTCAAACCCAGGATGACGCTTCGCAAATCCTCTCCGTCGATCGAGCCGAGGTGATAATCGATTTGGATTTGCTTGTCTTTGGGGAAATCTGTTCCGCTGACATTGGTGCAGTGATCAAAGTGCAGCATGTCTCTAGCGAAAGTGGCGAGAGCGCGCAGGTTCGCCCGGTCGGTCTGAACCCTGATTCTATTAGGGCGCAGTACAGTTACAGAAACCATTTGTCCGAAAGTACTGTTTAGCGAGTTAACTAACTCATGT
The DNA here is from genome assembly GCA_030036955.1 of Nitrososphaerales archaeon. Lineage (GTDB taxonomy): Archaea > Thermoproteota > Nitrososphaeria > Nitrososphaerales > CADDZS01 > JASHOD01. Next base: position 10,903 of record JASHSF010000030.1, on the reverse strand, counting down.
GCGCGCGGTGAGGGCTCTTGCTTCGCTTGTGCGCCGGACATGCAAAAATAATCCTTCCAAACGTGTTTCGCTAGCGAATGTTCGATTTTCTTATTTTATCCTGAAGTAAAACAAAAGCGTCGATCAGCTCTTCAGGGCGAGGAGGGCATCCCGGAACGTAAACGTCGACCGGTACAAGCTGGTCAACTCCTGGAAGGACGTTGTAAGAGTCAAAATATACGCCACCAGTGATCGAACATGCTCCCATTGCAATTACCCACTTTGGTTCGGGCATTTGATCATAGATCCAGCGCAGTCTCGGAGCCATTTTTCTCGTTACCGTGCCGTGAACAACGATCAAATCGCATTGGCGGAGCGAACCAAATGCTTCCAAAATACCGTACCTCTCTGCATCGAACCTGGGACCTGAAACCGCTCCCCATTCTATGCTGCAGCAAGCCGTTTCGAGGTGGACAGGCCAAAGAGAATAGAGTCTGCCCCAATTTGCGAGGTAAGTAACGGGATCGACTATCGCTTCTTGAATCACCTGGCGCGCCTTGCCAACCAGAATGTTCAGTCCAGGTCCATCGCTTTTAGATCCTGGTCCCGGCTTTTTCGGAGCTTCCTCGAGTTCTTGCGCTACCAAATCTCCTTAATCCTCGCGAGATGAAGACCAAAACCCAGTGGTATAAAGATGAGGCCGAGAAAGACTCCAATGTACAGGGCTGACATCAACGAGCTTGTCACTGTCATCGCCCAAGCGAATAGAAAAATCGAGACAACATCCATGATCACAAACACGAGGAGATATGCATAGTATTGCATAAGTAGATGAACGCGAGCGTCGCCGCTCGGTACCTGCCCTGCTTCAAAGGTTGCGAGCTTCATTGGAGTCTTATTTCGAGGCGCGAATAGCCAAGGTATGATGATCACTGGTGTTGCGAATACCATACCGAAGGCGGCAGTGAAAAGAACTAAAATGAAAGCGCCGGGCATAGCGCGACGAGCTAAGCTTCGACTATTCTCGACTTTTAAATCTTGATAGCCATCGATTTCGTAGAGCGAATATAACTGCTAACGAAAAAACGATTCATGCTTTTAGGCGGTTTTAATCATCAGCAAAATCCGAGCAAATAAACGCAGAATCTACGCTCTGCGTCCTCGTCTTCCACCGGCGCGTCGAGTTGTATCATGTGGAATTGGTGTGACGTCTTCTATCCTTCCTACTTTGAATCCGCTCCTTGCAATGGCCCTAATCGCGGCTTGCGCCCCCGGCCCTGGAGTTCTCGGACCCGTTCCGCCTACGGCTCTCACTTTGATATGAACTGCGGTAATGCCCTTGTTTCTAGCCACTTCAGCGGCTGCAGTCGCGCTCTTCATTGCCGCATATGGTGATGATTCGAATCGATCTGCCTTCACGTGCCGACCGCCCGAGCTGAATGAGATCGTTTCCGAACCTGTCAAATCGGTCATATGAACAATCGTGTTGTTGTAGCTGCTGTAAATGTGGACTATGGCCCACTTTTCCTGCTGTTGAGCGGCTTCCATCTCTAAAACTTACCTTTCAAAATTATGCTTTAAGTTATGCGTTCTAATTTTCAGCAGGAGATTGATCAGATTCTGCCAGTTCTGAACCCACCGGAGCTTCGGAAGCCTTTGCCGCCACTTCTCCCCCCGGAGTTACTTGCGCCATGATCGTTCGAGCCATAGGAGATCCCTCGGCAAACTTCAAAGTACCTTCCTCTTCAGGAGAAACAATGTATGATGGAACATCCACGCGCCGCTCGTTCAGCGAAACGTGCCCGTGGGAAACTAGTTGCCTCGCTTGATATGGTGATCGCGCAAGGCCCCTCCGCCATACAAGCGTCTGGAGCCTTCTCTCCAGGACATTCTCGACGGTGAGTGAAAGAACGTCATCGACAGTATTAGCGCTCCCTTGAATCAATCCGAGCCTTGTCAAGTGAGCCAGGAGCTTTGGTTCCTCACGACCCCGTACATCTGAAGAAGCTGCAAGGAGCTGCCTTGCTTGGTTTCGAATATTTGAAAGGAAAGTCTGAGTCTTCCACAGCTCCCTCTTGTTTCTCAAGCCATATGTTCCGAGTAAATACAATTCCTGCGAAAGCTGGTCGCTGCGCCAAGGGTTTCTCGGAGGCGTGTAAGTCGCTCGCGGTTTCTTTGGATCACCCAAGTCACTTCTTTTCCTCCTTTCCCGCGGCTTGAGCGGCGGCCTGTGCGGCTTGCACTGCTGACTTCTTCACTCCGACAGTTCGTCCTTTGCGACCGGTAGTTCTAGTGCGCTGTCCGCGTACCTTGAGTCCGAGACTGTGTCTTACCCCCCGCCAAGAAAGAAGATTCTTCTCCCGTTCAATGTCGTTCTTGATCATGAAATCAAGATCGCTACCGAACCGGTGAATGTTAGCCCCGGAGTCAACATCTTTTCTGCGGTTCAGCAACCATACAGGCAAATTGAGCGATGAGCTATCCTTCAAAGCTCCTTCAATCTGGGAAAGCTGCTTGTCGGCGAGCTGTCCTAGTCTAACTTTGGGATCAATTTTCAAGGTTGTAACCATCGCATTAGCAAAGCTGTCTCCGACGCCTTTTATCTCGGATATGGCAGGGCCAACCTTTTTTGTTCCATCGAGATCCCTTCCGGCAATTCTAACGATGTGACGAAATTCCTGAGACATATTCTAAGGAAATATAAAACGAGTCTCTGGATGTTAAAAACGTTTAGAGTACGATTTTCGTTATCTCTCTTTTAGCTTCTAATTCTATTTTGCCTTTGGGCACGAACGTCTCCGAAGAGCGGGGAGCGACCTCCGCTTCACGCGATGCCGTGGATATACTTCAGGAGACAAGAATCAAATCTGTGATTTGGTATTCTTGAAGCGGCTGACTCCTAGTTAGCGTTGCATAGATGACTGTGATTTCTGGTACTAATCCAACCATCTATCTGACTTTAATCGCTACAGATCCAAGCTCTTGTCGTAACGATCTTATATCTTGGCAACCAATAGGTTTGAATCTCTCGCAATAATTGCAGCCCTATTTGCTCTTCTCGGCCTGGCTTTGTCTTCACCTAATCTTCTTCCTGTAGCTCACGCGAGCTCCGAACCTCCTTATTGTTCAACGATTGGGGGCTCTTGGAACAGCAACACTTCCACCTGCACCCTGGACAGTTCTTCGAATGCCTCGCCCGGCACTTCGATTCAAGTAACTTCAGGATCGGTTCTTTTGCTAGATTGTAGCTCCAGTTGTTTCGGGTCTCAGATGTTGTTTGAGTCGAACGGAACTCTTACTGTTGATCCGGGCGCGGCGATCTATATTGAAACGGCATTCAACTGCAGTAATGATTGTTTTGACAACGCCATTGATCTGGATGGCTCTGGCACAGGTATCACAAATCAAGGCATGATCGTCGTCGAACCATATCTGGGGTGCACCGCAGAAGCATCATTTTGTTTTGGTGTTGACAGCGACGGAGCCACAATCAACAATTATGGGATCATCCAAATTGGCGGTAACTATAGCTGCGGCAGTGAATCACTTTGCGGCGGCATCCTGAAGGACAACGGCAATTTCGTTGACTTTAACTGCGGAACGACATCACCGCAAACGAGTCCGTACTTGTATGATGGTACAGTCACAAATTCCGGAGGATGTGATACAACAACCCAGACAGTAAACGAAACCGCGACTGTGACACAAACCAGTGTGAGCAACTCGACTTTCACCGAGACTCAAATGGTAACCAATACGCTGATGCACCCGAGCACTTTCACAGAGTCGAGTACGCAAACGGTAACTACCACCCACTCCCTCATCACGAATATAATACAACAAGGTTCGAACATTACCGTGACAAGGCAGACTACTGTGTCTTCATCCTCCGATCCAACCGACAATTACATTGCCGCTGCTGGAATCGGTTTCGGCATTGTCGCGACAACGGCGCTTCTGTTTTCGAGAAGAAGAATCTGAACAGCGCGAGTGGTTGTTCCACTTCGAGCCAGTTTCTATCTTCCTGAAACTTCCGGAAAAACGTCTCGTAAACACATTGAAGTTTTGAGTTTGTCAGCCCTAAAGATATCTTGTTGCTGGATTTTAGAATGGCATTGAGCTCTAGCATGTGGATCTAGGACTGACATGGAAAAATGGATATCATCTACATTGCCGCAAAAAGGTAGACTTGGACTATTGCAGAATTTGTTGCATTGCAGATCTGGCTCGCAAAATAGTTCAAGTATAACAAAGAAAGAATAATGAAATTTCGCAAAAAGTTTGACAAATGATATATACAATATCAAATATTTTCAATAATTGCAGGGTTACGGTCAATCTTCATGGGAAAAATAGACGAAACTGATATGAAAATTTTATCCGAGCTTTCGAAGGATGCAAGCATTAGCGTTCCGAAGCTCAGTAAGAAGATCGGAGTAAATCCGTCGGTTCTATATAGCAGAATAAAACGTCTAGCCAAGAGGCAGCTGATTCGAAAATTCACAATCGAAATAAATGACGACATCCTCGGCTTCAACGTTTCGGCGCTCGTTGGGCTCAACATCGATTCAAAGTTTAGGGAGGACATTTTGAACGAAATGTTGAGGCTCGATTCAGTCAGGGAAGTGTACGAAGTGACGGGGAGGTTCGATCTCATAATAAAGGTCAAGACTCGCTCTCTGGATGAACTTCATGAATCAATATCGGCGAAAATAGGTCGAATCGACGGGGTCTTGCACTCAGAGACATTCATAGAAATGCGGAAGCGAGAGCGAGAACTCGCGTATGCAATGCCAAAAGCATAGTTAAACAGATATTCAACCGTATCCTTAGAGTATCTGAGCGAAGAAAATGGTAGAAAAGCCCGCTATAGTGAAAGAGCTCTCACAGGTCGTCGACCCCGAAGTCGGTGTTCCGATAACCGAGATGGACTTGGTTGATGAAATTACAATTACTCCGGAAGGAATGGTATCCATCGGGTTTCATCTTACAGCTCCTTTTTGTCCTCCAATGTTCGCACTAGAGATTGCTCAAGAAATCAAGAAACGCGTATCTGTTCTGGACGGAGTGAAGGAAGTCAAGGTTTCAATGACCGGGCATTTCATGGCGGAAGAAATCAACCGAAGGGTAAACACGCCACCAGCGGCAAAATCTTAGTTGAGAAATTCTAACGCGACGAGGCGAGATCTTCTGGGGACGGTGTAGCGTCACTGCCCCCCAAGTGCTGGTAAATACCCATCTTCATCACTTTTAGCGAAAGCAGAGCACATTTTATTCGCACCGGGCCGAGGTTCGGCGATCCCAAATTTTCGAGCAATGCGCTCTTGTCCAGTGATCGAGCTTCCTCGATGGTTTTACCCGAGACCATTTCAGTCAAAATCGAAGCTGAAGCTTGGCTGATCGCGCACCCGTCGCCATTGAACTTTATTTCTCGAAGCTTGTCTCCTTCGAACTTCATCTGCATCTCGATAACATCGCCACAGAGAGGATTGGAGTCCCTAACGCTCACGTCGGGGGATTCGAGCGTTCCTTTGTTTCGCGGGTTCTTGTAATAATCGAGAATTATCTCCTTGTAAATGTCTGCACTCAATTTATTGGAACACCTGCCGTACTTTTTTCAGCCCCTCGATCAGTGCTTCGAGATCATCATAACCATTGTACAGGTAAAAGCTTGCTCTTGCAGTCGCTGAGACTCCGAGCCTCTCCATCAACACCTGTGCGCAGTGATGCCCGGATCTTATTGCAACTCCCTCCTCGTCGAGAATGGAAGCCACATCGTGCGGATGAATCTTGGCAACATTGAATGAAATCGCTGCCGATCTGTTTTCAGCAACTTTTGGACCGTACACTTCAACGTCAGGAAACTTTGCTAGTTCTTCCAGAGCTGCTCGGCAAATTTCTGTTTCGTGTCTCCTGATATTTGACATTCCCATGCGTTTTAGATAATCAATGGCGGATCCTAATCCGATTACGTCGGCGATATTCGATGTGCCCGCTTCGAACTTCCAAGGAAGGTCGTTCCAGTTTGTTTCTTTTCTGTGCACTTCTTTGATCATGTCTCCGCCGTAAAGAAATGGTGGGATAGAAGCAAGCAAATCACGCTTCCCATAAAGGCAACCAACTCCTGTTGGGCCGAGCATCTTATGAGATGAAAAAGCGAACATGTCGCAGTCCATATTTTGAACATCTACCGGCATGTGCGGGGCAGATTGTGCACCATCGACCACGACTAGTGCTCCATTTTCATGCGCGCGTTTTGTCAATTCCTTGGCATCGAGATTGCTGCCAAGAACGTTGGAGCTTTCGGAAAATGCGAATATCTTTGCTCCCTTTAGCTTGTTATCAAGATCTGAAAAGTCTAGAAACCCCTCATCATCCACACTTACTATCTCAAAGTACGCACCGGCTCTTTTAGCTGCCTGCTGCCAAGGCACGAAATTGCTGTGGTGTTCCATCTCCGTTACGACGATTGAGTCGGTCTTCTTCACGTATTTGGAAACAAGGCTACTTGCCGCAAAATTGAGGCCCTCAGTAGTGCCCTGGGTAAAAATTACTTCATCTGTCTTGGAGGCGTTAATAAAAGCTCGTGTCTTCTCACGCGCGGCTTCAAATGCCTGCGTTGCTTCCTCCGCGAGCTGATGAACCGAGCGGTGAATGTTCGAATTATAGTTTGAGTAGTAATCTATGAGGGTATCGATAACCTGCTTTGGTTTCTGGCTTGTCGCTGCATTGTCTAGGTAGACTAGGCGCTTGTCGTGCACTTTTCTTTTTAGAATGGGAAAGTCCTTTCGAATCTCCTCGACATCAATAGCCTTGCTTACTAACCCGGTTTCTAGCAATTTGTGTTGAACTTACCTTATTACCTATACTTGTAGTGGCCCTCGAAGATGTCTTTTGGCTTTGACCTGTCCTGAGCTTCTTCTTCAAAGAGGACTTCCTTCTTTTGTCGTTGCAGCAGGCCTTTCTGCCTGTACCACTTTGCTTCGATAAGATCGTGCATAGTGTCTCGCAATTCGTCGGATTGAATTCTGGATATGCCGGGTTCGAGGAAACCGAGCACGATAAACTTCTTCGCTTCCTCCTCGGGAATACCTCGAGTCATCATGTAAAAGATCTGATCTTGATCTATCTGCGCGACAGACGCAGAGTGGGTTGCTTTCACCTCGTTGGTCAAAATCTCAAGCCCTGGGATCGCATCAGATTTTGCGTTGGGACTGAGCAAAATTGCATGCCCTGCCAAGTAGGCACTAGCGTTTTTTGCGTGCTTGCCGATCCTGATCATCCCTTTGAAAATGGATCGAGATTGATCGCGCAAGACACTGTTGCATAGGATTCGCCCCTTCGTGTGCTGTCCTTCGTGAGTAAGATCCGAAACGAGATCATATCGCTGGAAATTGTCTCCAAAGGCAACTTCGATATCTTCTCCGCTGGCCCCATCCCCTAAGAATATACTTTCAAGTCTCGATCTCTCTGACTTGCCACCGAAGTATGCGAGAACCCAGCTCATCCTAGAGTCTTTTTTGCATAGAGCTTTCTTGTTTGCAAGAACGGTCGTGTTTTCTGAATAATCTTGAACGTTTGAGTACTGTACTGAGGCGTTGTCTTCGAGATAGCTTTCTACAAGCTCGCTTACGACGCCACTTACTTCAGCTCCGTAGTTCTCGGTTATGAGTGAAACCTGCGAACCTGACTCGGCGACAATCCAAGTCTGAGAGAAAGAGGGTACTTCGGTATCTAGGTAAAATCTTACCCTTAGAGGAGTTTCGAGGATTGCATTCTTCGGAACATACACGAGCCAGCCCTGATTGAAAACTGCAGAATTTAGAGCGGCGTACTTGTCCGACGATGGCGGGATTGCCTTGTTTGCAAATATCCTTCTCAAAATTGGTTCATGTTTTTCGAGCGCCTCGTTAAGATCGCAGAATATCACTCCCTTTTCCGAGAGCTCCGTCATGCTCTTGGACGCGATGACTTCGCGCTGGTTTGAGACAAAGTAATAACCTGTCTCAATTCCTCTTGCGACATCTACGAGGCTCGAAGAATCTTTTACGGGTCCCGCAGAAGCTGGTTGTTCTAAGTTCTCAATTCCAACCTTCAGATTTAGTCCGTATTTTGTGTAAAGATTTGATTGTTCTTCTGGAATGATATTGTAGGCGGATAAAGCGTCTAATCGAAATCTCGCTAGCCAGTCAGGCTCGTTTCTACCGCGAGATATTTTTTCTACGATCTGTTCTCCAACGCTAACCGACTGCTGTTCCATTGTCCTTTTCACCAAACCTTCCTTGGCGGTCTCCCGGGGCTAGATCGCTACAACGCGATCCGAGCATGATTTCAACACTCAGCCAACAGAGCCAACCATTTCTAGAGAAATGAGCCTGTTCAGCTCTACAGCATATTCCATGGGAAGCTCTTTCGTGAATGGTTCGAGGAATCCCATAACGATCATCGAAAGTGCGTCTTGTTCGCTCATTCCCCGGCTCATGAGATAGAATAGCGCCTCTTCGCTGATTTTGCCAACCGTCGCCTCGTGTGTAGTGTTTGCGGTTTCTTCGTTTATTTCGTTGTAAGGATAGGTGTCAGTCCTTGAGGCTTCATCGAGTAGCAATGCGTCGCATCTGATGCTCGACTTTACGCGTTTTGCTCCTTTGCTTACGTGCAACAGACCTCTATAGGTCGTACGACCTCCGTCCTTGCTCACCGACTTGCTTGTGATCCTGGAAACCGTGTCAGGCGCGAGATGAACAATTTTTGCTCCAGCATCTTGGTGCTGATCTTTTCCCGCAAAAGCAATCGAAAGTACTTCGCCTTTTGCGCGGGGGCCCATCAAGTAAATGGACGGATACTTCATGGTAAGCCTTGAACCCAGGTTGCCATCAACCCACTCTACCGTCGCATCTTCGTATGCATACGCTCTCTTTGTGACGAGGTTGTAAACATCCTTCGACCAGTTCTGAATTGTCGTGTACCTTACTTTGGCCCCTTTCTGAGCAATTATCTCCACAACCGCTGAGTGCAAAGACTCGGAGGAGTAAACAGGGGCCGTGCAACCTTCGATGTAATGAACCGTGGCGCCGGGTTCAGCAATGATCAAAGTCCTTTCGAACTGCCCGACGTTTTGTGAATTTATTCTAAAGTACGCTTGTAGCGGAACGTCGCACGTTACACCCGCCGGGATGTACACAAAGCTTCCTCCGCTCCATACAGCGCTGTTCAAGGAGGCAAACTTGTTATCGTTCGGCGGAATAATAGTACCAAAGTATTTTTTCATAACGTCTGGATATTGCTTCAGGGCAGAATCGGTATCAAGAAAAACAATGCCCTTCTTTGCGAGATCCTCTCTGAGAGAGTGATACACTACTTCAGATTCATACTGGGCTCCAACGCCACCCAGGAATTTGCGTTCGGCTTCGGGAATGCCGAGCTTCTCGAACGTCCTCTTTATGTTCTCGGGGACGTCGCTCCAGCTACGCCCCATCTTATCAGTTGGCTTCGCATAGTAGTAAATGTTCTCAAAGTCAATCTTCGAAAGATCCCCGCCCCAGTTTGGCATCGGACGGTCCATGAAATAATCGTAGGCTTTCAGACGGAAGTTGAGCATCCATTCCGGCTCATTTTTCATTTTCGAGATTTCAATGACAGTTGATCTAGAAAGTCCTCGCTGGGATCTGAAAATGAATTCCTCTGGATCCTTGAAATCGTATTTACTGTAATCTTCATTGATGACAGATTTTTGAGCCAATTTTCTTCCCTATCCCCTTCTCTACTTATGACATATGTTATAATGCTCGATAAAAGCCTAACGCATCACGGAGATTGCAGTATTCGAACATCTTTAGGGAGTGGTTTGAATTTCATTCTCTTCCTCCGCGCCTTGTATCCAACTGTAGCCCTGGGCTTCAAGCTTTTCCGCCAATTCAGGACCACCGGAGACCTCAACCTTGCCCTTCACCATAACGTGAACGAACTGAGGCTTGACGTACCTGAGAATCCTCTGATAATGAGTAATGAGCATGATTCCGATTTCAGAACTGCGAATACTGTTTATTCCATCTGAGACTAGTTTTAGAGCATCGATATCCAATCCAGAATCCGTCTCGTCTAGAACTGCAAATTTGGGTCTCAAAACCGCCAGCTGAACAACCTCTGCTTTTTTCTTTTCTCCCCCCGAAAATCCCTCGTTTAGGTAGCGAGTCGCGAATGATCTTTCCATCCCCACGACTTCGAATTTGTCTTCCAGCATCTTTCGAAAATCGCGCACAAGCATTGGCTCGTCCTTGCGGACAGCATTGTAAGATATTCTGAGAAAATTTGCCAGGCTGACGCCGGGAATCTCGAGAGGATATTGGAAACCTAGGAACAGCCCCTTGAGAGCTCTTTGATTCGGTGGAAGTGTAACTATGCTCTCGCCGTTTATTTTAATGTCACCCGAAATGATCTTGTATTTTGGATGCCCCATCATGGTGTAAGCAAGAGTGCTCTTGCCAGAACCATTTGGGCCCATGATTGCATGGGTTTCAGAAGTGTTAACTTTCAGATTGACTCCCTTTAGGATCTCCTTCCCCTCAATGCCCGCATGGAGGTCGATGACTTCGATCGTATCACTCAAATTGAATTCCTCAAATGAAGCAGTCTAAAACGAAGCTTGCTTCTTATATTATGACGTATGGCATAAAATATAACGGTTTTGCCGTGCGATTCTGTCAAATCTTCGTCAGATTCAGGGGGCTGTCAAAATTCGTCAGGTAAAAAATTGAAAGGAAAAAAGCTAAGTTTACTCAATTTCGTGCTTGATTTCGCGCTATCTATAGGTAAACATGAAGGCGGAAATCGCTAAGTTAAAATTCTCTAGATAATAGTAGTAATAATAGCGCACTTAGCATAGATGCAAGCATACATTCGATTTGAATGTGTAGCCGGGTTGGAG
>JASHSF010000225.1 GCA_030036955.1 Nitrososphaerales archaeon | reverse complement strand
CAAGGATATAGATCCGCCACTAAACCGTGCGTCTTCTACGGATATAGATTCCTAGTCAAGTTTCCGATTTTTTTCTCATCCTTTCTTGGTAATTTTTGATTGATGCTCCGATTACGTTAAAATCTAGTACTTCGAGGCCTCGAGGCGGAATACATCGCCTAACGCTTATCTCCAAGCGAATCAGGAAGCAAAAAGTAACAGCTGTTACACTTGGCTTCTACCGGGATTCCTTCGCTGGACAATCTTCTTGGTAGCGATGGTTATCCGGATCGGTCAACGATCCTCATTGTCGGTCCTCCTGGAATAGGCAAGGAAGCCCTAGGATACTGGTTCACTCATTCAGGTCTCGTTCAAAGCGACTTTACTCTTTACGTTACTAGGCTGTCGTCCAAAGAAGTACTCCAGGACACAAGAGCATTCGGCGTTGATTTTTCGAGCAAAGTCCCTTTCTGGTACTCAAGTGACAGTGCCCCGACCAAGTTCAACGTGAATGATATGGCTTCACTTTCTTACAACATCAAGGACATTCTGAAGAAAAATGAAAATCGTCGCACGCGAATCACTGTTGATGTTCTCTCTTCTCTGCTGATGCTCAACCCTCCAGATACCATTTACAAGTTTCTTACACAGTTGTTTGACGAGGTAAAGAGGTATGATTCTATTTTACTAGCCACACTCGAGGAAGGCATGCACCCTCCAAACGTCCTAGCTGCGATGCAGCAGCTCTTTGATGGCGTGGTCGAGTTAAGATTGTATGAAGAAGGGCTGCGAGTACTACCGTTACTCAGAATTAGAAAGATGAGAGGGGTGCCGCCGCAACCCGGATATTACAACTTTGCATTCTCGAAAGCAGGCATGGAGCTGAGCCCATATGTCAAGTAGCGTCTCCATGGACTTTATTGAAGCCCTCTATGTCATTGGGATCTCAGCAGCGACCGGCATAGGGCTTTACGCGGCATACTGGTCCCTTTCGATCCGACGCGCAATGATGGTGAGGGCTTACAAGAGACAGGCGCTTACCGTCGCGATATTCTCTCTCTACGGGATCGTCTTATTCTCCCTTTTCTATACGACCTCTTTCTTCGTGCCGAGCCTTGGGAGTGAGATTGCCGGTGAACTGTCGCTGGGGGTGTTATACGGGCTCTTACCTCTCGTGGTTCTTGCTTGGGCGGATTCGAGCATCCGAGTGGGCCGCAAGTCCGATCCTCTCCTCAGGGATACCATGCAATGGTCGAAGACGAGACTAATCGTTTTGCCCCTGATGATAGTCTTGCTGGTTCCTTTCTTCCTGAGCAGCGGCACTGTTGCGAGTATCGGATTCGTTCTTTCGTTTGTTCTCGACGGAATTGCCGCTCTCGGTGTCTTCTTCGCCGCGAGGAGGTCGGGCGACGCAAACTTCCGAAGGAGCTTGGAATGGTTCGGCATTTTCGTCTTGCTCCTGATCGTTCAAAACGCAGGGTTCATGATTCTGACGAGTTATGTCAGCAACGTCTTCAATTTTACCCCCGTTAACCTTGCGTGGGGAGTCATCGCCAATCTCTTTTTGGCCCCTGTGGTATTCTATTCGATATACAAGTGCTCGAGGTCGCTCGTGCCGCTGAACAAGATTGAGAAAATCTAGACTCTTCATTCCGATCTACTGCTTCAAGCGAGAAAACCCCACGAAACATATTCAAGCCAATTCCGCATTTGCGATTAAACACGGCTCTTGGATCCACCTGAAGTCAAATACGCAAAAAGCGGCAGCGTTCACATAGCCTACCAACTCTACGGCAGGGGAGGTACGAACATCGTTTACACGCCTGGTCTCATAAGCCATCTAGATTACTATTGGCGGGAGCCGGGAGCTGAGAGATTTTTTGTTGGTCTAGGAGAATTCGCAAAAGTTGCGCTTTTCGACAAACGCGGCACCGGACTTTCCGACAGGGAAACCGGAATTCCTACATTTGAGGAAAGAATGGACGACATTCGCGCTGTGATGGACGCAGCGGGATTTGAGAAGGCAGTTCTCTTCGGAGCCTCCGAAGGAGTCGCGATGAGCCTTCTCTTCGCCGCTACCTATCCTTCTCGAACCCTTGGACTGATCTCATACGGGGGATCGGCAAAGGGGACTTGGTCTTCCGACTACCCTTGGGAATATACCAAGCAACAGTACGAGGAGCAGTGCGAGTTTCAATCTCGGACTTGGGGCACCGTAGAGCAGCTCAGATGGTACGAGAATCGCTTCAAGGACAAGCAATTCGCCAAATGGTTTTTCGAAATGGGGCGTGCCGGTGCAAGTCCCGGTGCCTACATTGCGCTTCAAAGATCCTACATTAACATGGACATCCGAAGCGTTCTTCCTGCAATTCATGTTCCGACGCTGGTTCTTCACAGGTCGGGAGATCAGATTGGCTGCGGCCGCTATATTGCGAGCCACATACAGGGGGCGAAATTCGTAGAGCTGCCTGGGACAAACCATGTTTTCTTCATGGAACCCGAGATTGTTGACAAAATATTGGACGAAGCTCGGCGGTTTTCTCTTCAAGTAGCAGGACCAGCAGCTCCGGCAAGTCAGGACAGGATACTTGCGACAGTTCTTTTCACTGACATTGCGGACTCTACTCGGAAAGCTGCGGAGCTCGGAGATATCAGATGGCACAGTCTCCTCGATCAGCACAATTCAATGGTGAAGGGAGAGGTGGCCAGGTTCAGTGGAGCGGTCGTGAAAAATACAGGTGACGGTTTTCTCGCGACATTCGACGGACCCACCAGGGCAATCCGTTGCGCATGGGCCATAACAAAATCAGCCAAGGATCTCGGAATCGAGATCCGGGCCGGAATTCATACTGGAGAGTGCGTCGTGTCTTCCGATGATGTGTCAGGCATCGCCGTGCACATAGCATCAAGAATTCTCAATGAAGGCTCGCCCGGGGAAGTAGTGGTTTCGAGTACCGTGAAGGATCTGGTATATGGTGCTGGCATCTCGTTCAAGGATCGCGGAGAATACGATTTGAAAGGCGTGGAAGATAGAAGGCGACTCTACGTGGTTGAACGCGTATGAACTGCCAAGGAATGATCCAGCGAAAAGGTTTTTGACTTTTGCTGCAGTTGGTAAGTACGACGAATTTCTTGCGATGTTTCTCCTTTTCAGCCAGATAGCAAGTAAAGGGCATTAAGAAGACTACGTATTGGCACTCTTCGCACTTTGGTAAATCCCGCTTTCTTTGCGTAGCTTTTCAATACCTGTTCCGGAAGCCCTATGGTACCTAATGCAAAGCCCCCTTTTGCGAGCGTCGTCGGAGTGCAGTAGAGAACGCTGGATGCGCCCAGAAATGTACTGGTGGCTCCGACGGCTTTAGCCAGGTTAGTTGTCGATGGAAACTCCAGACACAGATATTTGCCACTAGGTTCTAGGGCATTCCTGATAAGCGATAACGTCGCATCTGGATCGCTCGCATGATGCAGAACGTGGAATGTCGTTATGAGGTCGTACTTGCCCGGTAGTCCCGCCTCCATGTCGAGGACCTGGAATTCTATTTTATCGCTCAAACCGGCGGCCCGGGCGTTTTGCTTTGCTCCTTCTATGCTTGGTGGGAAGGCGTCAAATCCGAAGAAATGCGAATGAGGAAATGATTTTGCGAGTCGAATCAGAGCGCGTCCCCTTCCGCAACCCACATCCGCAACCTTAATCCCTTCTCTCAAGCCCTTTTCGATGACCGGAATTGCGGGAATCCACTCGTTAACGAGATCGTTGTTGAACCATGGCGACGAAAATCGTGCATTCTCCTCGGACATCCTTTTCGAGTACGTGTCTGCAGGAATTCCATTGCCTGAGCGAAAGGCGTCAATGACACTGGGAACCGAAGAAAAGGTTTCCCACAGCAGACCCAGAGCTCCGGCGAGAAACAGGGGGCTGCTTTCGTCGGCGACAACTGGCTTTGCTCCATTGGGGAGCCTAAACTTTTTGCTCCGCGGGATGAAATCCACGTATCCCGCAGATTTCATTGCGCCCAACCATTCTTTTGCATATCTCTCGCTAACATTCAGCCTTCTGGCGAGCTCCTCGATTGTTGTGGGTCCGTTTAGAGCAAGATCTGCGAAAAATCCCAAACGATCTCCTATGACAAAGAGACTCACCGCGCCCGCGCTTGCTGCGTCGCTCATCACCTTATTCCAGTAAGCCTTTCCCAAAGAATCACGCCACGGAGAAGAATTACCAGCCGTGATTTTCAGCGGGTGCGCCTTTGCATAAAAATATTTAATTCTAGTCCCGGAGGAAGCAGGGATTTCTGCACTGTGCCTAATCCAACTTCACAATTGTTTACGCATCAGAATATTTCTATCCCGATAACCAATCCTTCTATAAAAGTCACGAGCGCGCCTGTTAGGTTCAAATACCCAAAGTCTTGCGTATCCGCATCTTTTGCTTCTTAAGAAAGCCTCCGCTTCTTTCATCAACTTTTTTCCTAATCCTCTGCCTCTTTGAGACTTGTCAACGTAAAGCTCCGTTATCTCTCCAGTTATCATTGGACGCTTTTGTTCGATCCTATCGATTTTTGTTAATTCTCTAACGACCGCGATAACAAAACCTACTATCTTCTCTTCGCTGGTCTCTGCAACGTAAAAAATTCCCCTGTTTCTCCTAATCTCCATCAACTTATTCTTCAGATAAATCATTCCATAACCACTCCTTGCGACCTTGACCTTCCTGGCGAGTTCGTGTAAATCGTCTGTGGAAGCTATGCTGTCCTGAAAGTCTTCGAACATGTGCGCTAACATAGCGCTATCGCTTTCTTTGAACTTTCTAATTCTGATTTGCTTGATTGCCATTCCAAACATCTTTGTTAGGCGCTGAAGTGAAGCGGTATCGGTAACAAGGGATAACTAGTTATCTTTCGCAATAAGCATCTATGAGAAACCGTACCTTACTACTCATTGTAGCATTCTTTGTCGCCGCAATAGTTGCAATCTATCTTGGTGTAGGATTCGTTCGGAATAGCACAAACGGTTGTACGACGAATACTGATATCACGGCAATTTATCCGCCTAACGCTTGTTGCGAGACCTTTTATCAAATAAGCACATCCGGAAATAGCACTATTACTGTCTCGACCGACACTTTCATAGGAGTAACAGCGAGCTTTTCAACATTCACAACCACCAGCTGCAAGTAATTCAAGAAAGCATTCGCGGATTTCATTCTTCATTTCTTAGGAGGAGGTCATGACGTGAGCTCCTCCTCAACTAGGATTACGTAAGAATGAATAATAGAAGCTTGGCAAGAGGTATTTCACTTGTAGATCGCTTTCAGCTTGACAAGTATTGGCAAAAGGGGAAT
>JASHSF010000224.1 GCA_030036955.1 Nitrososphaerales archaeon | reverse complement strand
CACCGGTAGAGTTAGTGAAAATAGCCCTTTTCAAATCTTTGGAGAAAGATCATTTTGTTCGAAATCTCTCTAGCTTACAAGATTAAGGCAAACAAAGAATTCGTTTTCGACTGGTGGACGGATCTTACTCCGGAGGATACTTTGCTTGTAAAGCCCCTAAAGAAAAGGGAGATCATCTCTAGGACGCCTTCTCTAATCGTCCTCCGAGACGAGGAAAAGATGTACTTCAAGACAATGAAATTTTATGTTAGAGTGTCGCTCGAAAGACCCAACCAATGGATTTCAGAGTACGATGGAACAGACGCAAAGGCAAAATCAGAGTACATTTTGAAATCAGAAGAGGACGGCTCTACGACCTTATCTTACCACACCGCGATAGAGCCCAAGGGATCTCTAACGAGAATCATGTCTCCTATTGTAAAACCATTTGTCAAGCGAATCTTTTCTGGCGAGATGAAAGTATTCATCCGCACGCTTGAGATTGATTATCGGGCAATGCAAAGAAATTCGCAAAAGTCATGAAGCTTCGGAGCTTTACTTTAATTGATTCTGAACTTCAGCAGACACTTCGATTATGCCCTCAGATATTCTAGAATCGGTTACGCGCAGCGAGTACGCAGAAAGCACGCCTCGGATGAATTGCTCTGCGCAATAAGCTATCTCTTTCGAATGGCCTGCCCCTACTGCTCTGACAACGTACTTTCCCTCGGAGTCTACTCCCGTCTTTCGGAATTCTATCTTGCGAATTGGGAGAAGTGGTATCAACACTTGAAATTCGTCGATCATTTTCATGAGCTCCTCCGGTTCGAGAGCACTCATCTTGAGGTAGCTACCTAGCCTTGCACCCTGATCTGACCAGGTTCTTGCAAGCCATTCGGGGTCCCGCTCGTAAGCCTTGGTTATGATTTTCTCAATCAAATCCCCCGGGAGACCGATGCAATCCATGTCCTTCATCATGCTGACAAATCTCCACGCAGGGGCGACCTGCTTTGTAGTTCCGCCAGAGCGGAGCACGTCCAATACCGCTAGAAGGGATTCGTTTGCAAACGCATATACCGTTTTGTTTTGCTTACCTGCCTCGCGCGAGAGCTCGTCGGCGAGAGAATCTTCGACGGCTATGTTTGTCCTGCCCAATGCAAATAATTCGAAAATGTACACCTGTACATAAGCATGCTTGGGGGTACATGTGGCTTCAAATACTGTTTTTACGAATTATCCTCTGCGTGAAAATTCTTTGAATAAGACTCCGGACAGGAAGCGACCATTTGCCGTTTGGTTAATTTGCGCTGGCCTGATTTTCGCAGGACTGGACCTTCTTTACGGGATAAGCTCCGATCTCACAAATCCTGCGTATTTTGACCCATTTGTAGGGGTTATTGCCGCCTTTGTCGTACTGTGTTTCGTTGCCTCGCTAGGCACTTTCATGGAAAAGAGGTGGGGGTTTGTGCTTGCAATTGTCGTGAGTCTCGGGTTTGCCGTTCCTTCTCTTTTCGTTTTCATACCGACGCTTTCCAATCCCGTTAATTTCGCGACTTTTGCTGTCGCGGGCTCAAGCGTTCCAGTTCTTTTCCTCGTTGCACTATTTTCTCTTCTCTGCCTTCTAAACAGGAAGAAGGGTCTGTATCAGAAAAAATACCTCGCGTCACCTTACTCGGCTGGGGGAATCCTAACGGCAGTTGTTTTGCTTATCGTTATACTGATAATATCGTTTGGGGCGTACACCGCTGCATCAAACAAAGCTCCATCTACCGGAACTCTCATTACCATAGTTGCAGGGGCGAGCAACCCCTCCAATCCGGCAGGACACTTTTCTTCGAATGTTACTATTGTAGTGATCGGCATGAACAACACCGTTACTTGGGTGAACGATGATCATACAATCCACACTATTACGAGCAACTCTGGAATCTTTAACTCGGGACTTTTGAACAACGGAAACAGGTGGTCTTACACGTTTTCAACTCCAGGCACATACGGATACCATTGTGAAATCCATCCCTTCATGACCGGCATGATTGTGGTAAAGTCGTAAGCTTGGCAACGCTTGACTTTTAAGACGTCAAGCTACGAAAAGATTTAGGCACGGGCGGGCTTGATCGTTTTAGAATTTCTAGGCGCCGCTCTCACCGGACTAGCAAGCGCTGCCTTGATGACCGTTTCAGAGTTTCCATTTTGGGTAAGGTGGGGAATAGAAGGCGTGGGTGAGTGGCAGGTTGACACGGTGATCTATTCTGCTTTGCTTCGGCGAAAAGCAAAATGGGAGACAAAATTTCCTTGGAGCACCATAGCTACGCATCTGCTGAATGGAATTATTGCGAGCGTCGCTTTTCGCTTCCTCCTCCCAGTTTTCATTTTGTTCATCCCGGACGCTAGAATTTCCATTCTTTGGGACGCCCTCCTTTACAGCTTCGTGCTCTGGATATTATTTCCAGTCCTGGGCAGAGCGTCAATAGAAGCTGCAGGTAACACCAAAATTTCCGACAGGGGCTTGCTCGTCAGTCTTCTATCCCATTTTGTTTACGGTCTATTTCTCGGCTTGTTCCTCCCGCACTTGCTATTTGCTTAAGGGTAGCTGAAAATTGACACTCCTTCTGCAAGTTGGCTTCGCGGCCGGGTTCGGTCTAGCAAGCGCATGCATCATGACTCTCTTAGAATACCCATTCTGGAGAGTTTGGGGTATGGAGGGTGTTGCGGAGTGGCAGGTGAACTGGGTCATGGTTTCGAAGCTCAAGAAAAAGAAGTCGAGCAAGCCGGACATGCCCTGGACGATAGCTAGCCACCTGTCTCACGGAATAATCGTTGGCGTCGCTTTCAGGCTGCTGCTATATTTCCTCTATCCGGCAGTTCCGCTTCTCCGAATCTCGATAATTTTGGATGGCACGGTTCTTGGTATCGCACTTTGGGTTTTGTTCCTATTGTTGCCTCGGAAACTCTACGAATCCTCGGGTAAGATAGGGATTTCAGATCGCGGCCTGCTCGTGGCTCTGCTCTCGGATTCTCTTTATGGACTATTACTTGGATTCTTTATCGCTACCGTCTAGCCCGCACAGCTTCATGCTGACATCCCAGAGGCGTCTTGCATCTTCTTCACTGTAGACAATTTCCTTCTCCTTCTTCTTCGAAAAATATTTCCCCGAAATTCCTTCAAGCTCGGGTGCGGTTGCAGCGTACAATGGTCCTTCTGCCCCCTTCTCCGGACTAGCGTAGAAGGGCCTTGCAATCCTAATGCCAATTCCTACCAATCCCCCTTCGTCGCCCAGGTGAGTGCGAACAGCTCCTGGATGGACGCAATTCACAGAGAGCTTGGTCCCTTCCAGTCTCTTTGCGAGTTCAAAAGTGAAAAGAATTTGCGCGAGCTTCGATTGTCCGTACGATCTTATAGCACTGTAGTGCTTTTCCAATTGTAGATCGTCGAAATCGATGTGAGAGTGCACACTCGACACAACATTGATAATCCTCCCAGGAGTGGACTGTTTCATTGTAGAAAGTAAAAGATTGGTGAGGAGGAAATGTGCCAGGTAGTTTACCACAAATACGTATTCCAGTCCGTCGCTTGTCACTTTGCGCGTGCCTTGAACCACTCCGGCATTGTTGATTAGAACGTGTAGCTCTTCGTGGTTTTGAGTATAGTCTTTTGCAAGGTGCCTGACATTTTCGAGAGATGAAAGATCCTGCGCTAGCATTTCGATCTGCTTGCTCCCCGTCGCAAGTTCAACTTCGCTTTTTGCTATATTGCCCCTTTCGGTGTTACGGCATACCATCACTACGCTAGCTCCCCTTCGAGCAAGCTCCTTACAGATGGCTGTTCCAATCCCAGAATTGGCTCCGGTAACCAGGCAGCACTTACCGTCAAGGTCAGGAATGGTCTTCACTTCTATTCTATTAGCTTGAATGCAAGCAGGTCATAAAAACGATGCCGAAGTATCTAATCTTGAACCACTTCAGCTCTTTCGGCTCGTTTCAAAGGATTGCCTCTCTCTTGCTGAACTTTGCAATCATTTCGAACGAAATGAACATGATTGCAATGCCGACGACCCATAGAGCCAAGAAGGCGAAACCGATTGTCGACACTAAGAATATGCCAGTTGCGAGTATTGTAACTCCAATCAGGAAGGCAAATATCCCAAAATCTAGGAGGATCGTTCTCTCGTTACGGTTGGGCATTAAAGCAGTTGACATTACACTCAGCAATTTACGCTTTACACAAGGATCAGTAGGGGAACGAACTTTTCCAATAGTGCTCGAAGAGCTCCGCGCACCAGCTCTTGAAACTCTCACTTGAGCTAAACAAGAACGTTGTTCGATCAATTCCTCTTTCGCC
>JASHSF010000223.1 GCA_030036955.1 Nitrososphaerales archaeon | reverse complement strand
TGCGATTTTATTCAGACAGCAATTCGTCAACAGGACTCCTCCGAGAATATCCGGGATCGAATACTGTATTCCTGTCTGACACGCAAGGTCTAGACTACATCGCGCTGCAAAACATCTATCGTAATACAAATAATTCGATCGCGCGATCTCTTTCAGAAAACATTACGCGAGGAATGCTACTATATGGTGGAATTTGGAACGCGTCGCTGTGGAATCCAGCTTACGAGGTCATTGGCAACTTCGGACCATACGGAAACCAAATAGTCAACGGCACCGACCGGACACTTCCTGAGAACGCGGACCTCACTTTGATTTACACGGATTTTTCCCCAAATCCCAATTTCTATTACTTGAACTTCTCCGACCTTACTTCTTACCGAGTGCTACTCGATTTGCATTTCGGGAACTACTGTTCTGCAAGAGCCGATTTCTCGGCTCTCAGTAATATGTGGGACGGTCACGGCTTTAATGACAGCGCCTTTAACGAATCGCTCGGTGTTTACCAATCGTTCAAGCTCGCGGATTATTTGATTGCATGGGTCGCTCTACTGACGATTCCACAAACATACGCGTTCGGACTCAACTACATCCCGACTGCGCAAAGCGTAGCGTCGACAATGTCGTTGCTCCAAAATAACGCGACGGGTGGTGTGTGGACCGGATACGTGTACGACAACGAACAGATTGGAACGAGTCTCAGTATATCCGGCATGAATGGCGAGACAACATCGCTCTTTGATATTGCTTGGAACCTCTGGCCGAACCATGGCTAGGTGCAGATCTTGTTTAGAGTCCTTGGCATCACGAAAGTATTCCGAGTGGCGAGGTTCGAATCTTTAATTAGTCGCAGCAAAGAGGAAAGGCGGATCCTCAATTCTTTCGGAAGACGGTGGGCGTAAATGTCTCACACGTGGATCTGTTTCCAACCATTCTCGAACTCGCGGAACTGCCATTTGATTACGATTCTCTATTGGCGAAGAGAGGTTCGCGGCAATTTCAAGCACCCCCTAACTTTCTAATGAAAAGACTAAATCTAACAAAGGTAGATCGGTAACGAGATGTGCCCAAGCTCTAGCATATACTTCTCACGCTGAGTGAATTCGCGAATTTTGAGTGAATCCGGATCTCCTCAGAGTGGAAAAATTAGCATCGAGCACAGTTTGCATGACAGTATTCTGAAAGGGACATTTCGCCAAGGAAGTGCTGTAATACTATGCAGTCCCACGTGTCCAGAAGCTCAACTCCTGATAAGTGAATTTCTAATGGCGAACGACGGCGCCGCTGCCCGTTTGTACATATGCACAAGAAAGCCGCCTTCCCTTGGAGCCGTAGGAAAAGCTAACAAGGTGAATGAAAAGCTCGTCAGGTATCTGGTTTGTAGTGAAAATGTCCCTGAGTCGCACGAGACGATGGTTGCAGAGCACGGTCTTGAAAATCTAACTACGCTGAGCGTCAGCATCGCAAAAGCGGTCTCCACCTTCGCACCTACCCGGGTATCAATCGACATTCTTTCCGATCTCCTACTCCAGTATGGTCCGACTCAAATTCGAAAATGGCTATCTGAGCAGCTCAATCGATTTAGGGCCAACGGTATAACTACTCTTGCTCTACTTAATTCTGAGATGCATTCAACCTCCGATATGGCCGCCCTAACCGATCTGTTCGACGGGAACTTGGAAATAAGTGAAGCTCGCGCAGATGTGAAGCACGAGCGAGCTCTTTTTGTTAAATGGATGCACGGGATGGATCCTAGTGCTGAGAGGACAATTTATTTTGATGATGGACCGAGACAACAGATTGCAAACAGGATCGCCGTACTACCGTTCTCTAACCTGAGTCCGGATCCGAGCAACGAATACTTCGCAGACGGAATGACCGATGAGCTCATCGACAGGCTCTCCCAAATCAAACAATTGAGGGTGATAGCAAGGACTTCCGTTATGAACTACAAGAACAAGGAAAAAGCTCTGCTAGAAATCGGAAAGGAGCTAGCTGTAAGCAGGCTCGTCGAGGGAAGCGTCAGAATAATAGGCGATAAGATACGGATTACTGCACAGTTAATCGATGCGGCAACAGAAGAGCATTTGTGGTCTTCAAGATTTGACAGGAATCTGAATGATATTCTTTCGATTCAAACCGAAATTGCTTCAGAGATCACAAAGGAACTTGCCGGAGCCTTAGCGGTTTCCAGAATAGCAGCCATTTCCAGATATTATACAGATAATTTCAAAGCGTATTCCTTTTTCCTTCAAAGCAGACAGCTGATTGGAGAGCACAACAAAATTTCTATCATGCACGCGCTTGAACTTCTAGAGAAAGCCATTGAACTCGACGGTTCATTTGCTCGAGCGTTTACCGAAATCGCCAGGTGCTATTCATTGTCCATGAATTTTGGTCTGCTATCCAAAAGCGAAGCACTTGAAAAAGCAAAATCGGCAGCCAATAGGGCTCTTGAGCTCCAAAACTTGCCGGAAGCGCACGAAGCTCTTTCGAACATTGCTTGGATCGAAGACAAATTCGATAAAGCTGAAGAGGAAGCGATGATAGCCATCGAGCTGAATCCTAATGATTCATATGCCTACATGGTGCTCGGACTGCTGAAGGCCCGAAGCGGGTACCCTGACGAAGCAATCCGATTCTTAGAGACAGCGCACCTCCTTGACCCGTTATCGCGCGCGACGATTCGCCATCTAAGTCGTTTGTACATATATCGGGGGAAGAAAATAGAAGCGCGCGAACTACTTACCAGGAATCTTCGAGTCGCTCCACAAGCAGCGATGGAGGGCTTTGCTGATCTTTACCTCATCGAAGGTGACTTGAAGAAAGCCGAGGAGTCGATTTGCTCCCTTGAACTGGATTTTCCTGAACAACTACGATCAATAGCTTTGAGAGGCGAGCTCGAAGCTCTCAAAGGCAACGGGAAAGCGGCCGAAGGATCGGTAGAGATACTGGTTGGCAAGTACAAAGCGTACGAAGAAGTGTACAACGCGATAGCTCTAATCAGATACTTTATGGGTGACATGGACGGTTTCTTTGACGCGATCGACCACTCCTTCGATTCCCGTTCGCAGGACACAATCATGCTCATGTATCACCCATTGATTGAAAGAGCCAGAAAGGATCCACGCTTTGGTCAGTTCATCGTCAAAGCATGAAAAATGAACCCTCTCTCTCCTTGCTTCCGATTGACTCCCTGACTTGCTTCAGCTCTTTCCCGGCTCTATCCCATACGTCGCTCAAGACGATTGAAGTTTCAGTTCCTTCTTTCGTCTGGCGTTTCAAATACTCGACTTCAATTTCCTTCAAAGCATCAAACCTCTCAAGAGATTGGGTAAATCGCGAATAAATTATCTCAG
>JASHSF010000029.1 GCA_030036955.1 Nitrososphaerales archaeon | reverse complement strand
ATGTTGATCCAATTATTGGAACAAAATCTGCTGAGGCGATTCTAGAGCTAAGGAAGGAATTTAGTGGATTGCTCGACATCCAGGTCGTGGCATTTCCCCAAGAAGGATTGGGCTCGGATTCGTCTGGAGTGGTTCTAATCGAGAAAGCTCTCGAGCTCGGCTGTGATGTTGTAGGAGGAATGCCAGAGGCAGAGTCTTCACTTGAAAATTCGATGCACCATATTGACAGCGTGATTTCAATTTCCAAAGAAAGGAGTTTGCCCCTCGACGTGCACTGCGACGTCTTACCAGCCGGAAAAAACATCGAGTACCTTGCCACGCAGTCGACGAAAAACGGTTTAGGGGGAAAATCGACGGCCGATCACTTAATTGCACTCTCTTACTACGACGACGATTACGCTTCGAAAATTATTTCGCTCATCAAGGATTCTTCGATGAATGTTGTCACCAATCCCTGCACGATGATGACCAGTGGCGCTTCGGACAGTCCGCCAATGGGAAGAGGGATAACTCGAGTCAAGGAATTGATCCACGCCGGGGTCAACGTTGCGTACGGTTCAGACAACATCGTAGACCCCTACAACCCATTCGGCGATTTTAACCCGCTTTCAAACGGCTGGCTCCTGAGTTATGGCGCTCAGCTAAGTTCCAGCTTTGAGTTAAATTACGTTATTTCTATGCCAACGGCGTCATCAGCAAGAATTCTCGGGCTCGACAGGTACGGAATTGCGCCGGGCTGCCATGCCGATCTCAATATTTTTGCCGGGAAAAGCGTCCGCGAACTGCTCCGTACTCGCTCAAAGCCCCGCTACGTTCTGAAGAAGGGCAAAATAATTTGCGAGAATATCGTCGAAACGCGGCTCGCAGCGTAGTTTAGGTTTGACCTTTCCTTTCGGCCGTGACCATTTCGCCCAGTCCAGGAGCTCCAAAACCTGCGCCTTCTTCGTAAGAGACTTGTCCGTTCACTATTGTATGGGTAACTTTTCCTCTAACTTTCATTCCGTCGAAGAGCACGGTCTCCCAAGCTTTAGTTTGCAATTTGGATGCGTCCACGCTCCAATCTATGTTATAATCGACGATAGCCAGATCTGCGTCCGAGCCTTCGGCGATCACTCCCTTTCTGGGATACAAGTCGAACCGCTTTGCAGCAGATTCAGATGTGAGCTTCGGAATGTCTTCGAGATCGATGAGGCCCTCGTGTGCCATCCTGAGGAGAATCGGAAGACGAGTTTCCACGCCGGGCGTCCCAGGGGGCGCCTTGAATATGTCATCTCTCCCCTGTTCCTTTTCTTCTTTGGTGTGGGGCGCGTGATCTGTCGAGACGATTTCTATTGTTCCATCGTTTAGAGCATCAAGCAGAGTTTTCACATCCAAAAGATTTCTCGCTGGAGGGTTGTACTTCGCAAAAGGGCCCTTTGTTCTCAGCAGCTCTCGAGTAAAGCAGAGATAGTGCGGGCAGGTCTCCGAGGAGACGTTCAAATTCCTCTTTTTAGCGTCCTTAATCAAACCCGTTGCTTCGGACGTGCTGACGTGAACAATGTGGAGCTTTGCGTGAAGAACCTCGGAGAGTAGCAGAGCATCGTACACTGCTTCCGCCTCTGTGAAATTGGGTCTCGAATCGTAATGCGCCATCGGGTCCTTTCTTCCTTCGGAATGAAGCTTGTCCGTGAGGCAGGCAATCGTAGAATCGGATTCCGCGTGGATGCAGTGTGCGAGTCTAGTCTGGGCAACTTTTTCCATGACCTTGTAGAGATCTCCAGAGCTCGTCACGTATGAGCCAGAGTATTCTCTGGTGCGCTCCTTCGGGGGCGACACCATGTACGTCTTGAATGCAATTGCGCCCGCTGAAGCAAGCGAAGGAATTTCGTCCAGATTTTCGACGCCAGCCGCTCCGATTAATCCAAAATTGCAGAGCGCTCTTGGTTTTACGACGCCAATTTTTTCTTTCAGCAGGCTGGCGGAAGTCACGACTGGCTGAGTTGTCGGCATATCAAAAACTGTTGTAACACCCCCTGCAACTGCCCCCTTGCTCCCAGACAGAAAATCTTCCTTTTGAGTCAGTCCAGGGTCGCGGAAGTGCACGTGCGGGTCGATCAATCCGGGAAGCACAAGGTTCTCTTTCGCGTCTATGATTCGCGAAGCTTCCCTGCTCTCCGAAATACCAATTGAAGCGATCTTGCCTTGGCTAACGCAGATGTCCGCGTCAAGAATTCCCGAAGCCAGGAGTATTCTTGCGTTTTTTATGACGAGGTCAAATGTTGTCATGTCAGGACAGCCTTGGAACAGGCCAAAACAGTCTGTGCTCTAACAGGTTTCATCGGTCGAATTAGACTTTTTGAATCCCTGAACCCTTCCAACGGAGAAACCATTATACGAATACCTACATAGGTTTTCCCTTCGGCCTTATGTCAAATTCAACATTCAAGGGAAGAGATTTCATTTCAATTCTAGATTTCAGGAGATCGGATCTCGAGCTAATGTTTGAGAAGGCTGACGAGATGAAGCGCTTTGAAACAAACGGTACCGAGATTTTGAAAAACAGAATCTTGGCGACACTGTTTTTTGAACCATCTACAAGAACGAGGCTCAGCTTTGAAACATCGATGTTAAGACTTGGAGGTGGTGTAATTGGTTTTTCCGACCCCTCGGTTTCAAGAATGAGTACCGGCGAATCGCTTGCAGACACCATAAGGATGCTGGATTCCTACGCCAATGTCATCGTGATTAGGCACAAGATCGAGGGCTCAGCACGGCTTGCCGCTGAAGTTGCAAAGGCGCCCGTTATTAACGCCGGTGATGGTTCCCAACACCATCCAACTCAAACCTTGACCGACCTTTACACGATGAAAAAGGAGTTCGGAGGAATCGACGGACTAAAAATCGCAATTCTGGGAGATCTCAGGCAAACCCGTTCTGCTTCCTCTCTTGCGTACGGTTTATCTAAGTTCAAAAACGTGAAGCTCTATTTGATCAGTCCAGACGCCTTGAGAATGCGTCCAGAAGTGACTGATCATCTTAATGATTCCAGTGTTGAATATCTCGAATCCTCAGATGTGAACAAATACTTGCCGGAGCTCGATGTTCTTTACGTTACGAGGCTCCAAAAAGAGCGGTTCACCGATCCGGCCGAGTACGAAAAATTCAGGGGCTCGTATATGGTAACATTGAAGATGCTGGAGGAGTCGAAAAAGGGCATGATTGTAATGCACCACCTGCCCAGAATTGATGAAATTCCACTTGAAATTGACTCTACCCCAAACGCCAGGTATTTTGAGCAGGCTGCAAACGGTCTGGCAGCTAGAATGGCGTTACTATCTTTGATCGTGGAATGATTTGAAAAATGGCAGAAAAATCGTATTCGGTTGAAGTCCCGGGCGGAGAAGCTCCTCGCCTGCTCCAGCTCCTTCGAAACAAGACTAGCTCTCTTATAATCAATATTAGCTGGCAAGGAAAAGACCGGATAGAGTTCACGCCAAACGAGCGGAACACTTCTTTGGACAATCTGCTTGTGAAGATAAGGCTCGTTTGTCCGTCGGCGAAGATTGAAGAAAAAGACGACGGCGAGGTCAAGCAGGTTTCCGAAGTGCCCGTCGGAATGTGGATCGAAGGCAGAAGCATTAGTTGCCCTAACAGAAACTGTGTGACAGTACAACCGAAGGAGCCGACGAAGCCAAAATTTCGTCTAGTATCGTGGAACCCCGTGACTCTCCAGTGCTTTTACTGCGGCAGGTACATTAAAGAAGATGTAATCGGACAGCAGCTGAGCTGAAAACTCCTCTTCGAAGTGAATTGAATGGCCCCTCAGCCGAGGGCGGTAAAGCTAAGAAAGGAGTACGAGCGTTACAGGAGCTCAACCCTCAACCTGATTCCGAGCGAGAATGTGTTGAGCCCCCAAGTTCTAGAGGCGCTCGCTTCTCCCATGGCCGGTAGGTACGCGGGGCGACCGGAGACTTACGGGGGATCCCACATTTTTCACGAGCTCTGGGAAGAATGCGAAGCCCTGGCAGAGCGGATCTTTAACTGCAAAGCTTCATCTGTTGCCCCAATTTCTGGTCACGTGGCCGCGATGATGGCGTTGGACGCCTTTTCCCGGAGAGGCGATAACATAGGCGTTATCTCAGCATCATCTGGGGGATACAAGGGTTACAACGAGGGCATGATTCCGGACGTATTTGGTTTCCACGCGGTGATTCTGCCTTTTGACCAAGCGAAATGGAACATCGATCTAGTAAAATCGTTACAAATTATTGATACGGAAAAACCATCGACTGTAATCCTTGGGGGGACCGTTTTTCTCTTCCCTCACCCCGTGAAAGAAATCAGCGAGGCAGTCCATGCTTATGGTGGTAGGGTCGTTTTCGACGGCTCGCATGTTCTTGGACTGATTGCAGGCGGGGAGTTCCAGGATCCTCTCAGGGAAGGAGCTGACGTCTTGCTCGGCTCAACACACAAGACTTTGTTCGGCCCGCAAGGAGGGATCATTCTATCCAACGACAAATCGATTATTTCCTCGATAGAAGAGCGTTACGTATACAGATTCATCGACAACTTCCACCTCAACCGCTTAGCCGCGCTTGCGGTAGCTCTTGAGGAACTGAGGAAGCACAAGACAGCTTATGCTCGAAATATAGTAAGAAATTCACAATCTTTGGCAAGCGAGCTTTACGACCACGGACTGCCTATTGCGGGAAAACAAGAGGGATTCACAAAATCGCACCAAGTGTTTCTGAACTACGGCGACGCCGGAAGCTCAATCCGGGACATGCTGGAGTCAAATCTCATAATTTGCGATTCCCGCGTTAGGCTAGGAACAAACGAGGTTACCAGAAGGGGAATGGGTCCGAGAGAAATGAAGGAGATTGCGGAACTCGTGAGTGTTGGCGTCGTAAAGAAAAAGAGCAGGCCCGTAATAAAATCTGTCCGAGATCTAGTTTCCCGCTTCAAGGGAATAAAATTCACGCTCGATAGATAGCTCACACTCGTTAGTGTCGTAAATGTCCCAAATCATTCTTGCCCAAAAGAAAGCGAAGCTTGTAGGCGCTAGCGTAAGATCGGTCAGCGCACCACGGGTTCTGAGAGGCGCTACTTCCTACGTAGACGACTTGCACAAACCCAGCATGCTCTATTTATCTTTCGCTCGAAGCACCGTGCCACATGCAGATATTAGAGCAGTCGACCTTTCAAATGTGCTGTCTCGGACAAACGTAGCCGGTGCAATATCCGGTAAGGATATTCAAGACAAGATAAGCCCCTTCCCGATTTTCGCTGCTCCTGAGGGGAGCAAACCCTTCAATGAATTTCCAATTGCGATTAACAAAGTTCGCTACTATGGTGAGATCTTCGCTGCAGTCCTCAGCTCGTCGAGAGCCTCGGCGGAAGACAACGCCGAGCTTGTTGATATTGATTATGCCTCTCGTGAACCGGTCCTCGATCCGGAGCAAGCTCTTGAAGATAGTTCTTCTCTCGTCATCGATGAATGGAAGAACAACGAAGCATACACCACGCGTTTAACCGCGGGGGATGCGGATTCTGCCATCCAAAGCGCCGACCACGTTTCAAAAGGGCGCTATACAATTCAGCGGCAGTACGGAGCAGCAATGGAACCAAGGGGTGTTTTGGCTGACTACGACTACGCGAGCAACTCGCTTATGCTCTACTCTGCGACGCAATGGCCGCATGTAGTTAGGACGGTCCTCTCCGAAATGCTCGGCCTCGGCGAACATCGCATCAGGGTGATCGCTCCGGACGTCGGCGGAGGATTTGGAAACAAGCAGGATGTCTACGCAGAGGAGGTGTTGGCGTCGTACCTATCGATGAAGGTACGACGGCCGGTAAAGTGGACCGCGAGCCGGAGCGAGGACATGCTATCGACGGTTCACGCGAGAGATCAGATTCACTACGTCGAGGTCGGCTCAAAGCGTGATGGGACGATACTTGGTATAAGGGACAAAATAATTTCCGACCTCGGAGCCTTTCACATAATGAGTCTCGGGCCTCAGCTGGTTACTATTGGAACTCTTCAAGGCCCCTACAAGATTAGCAATTGGGACATTGAGCTCCACTGTGCCGTTACCAACAAGACGCCCGTCGGAGCGTACAGAGGATTTGGCGCAAGCGAATCGAATTTTGTGATGGAGAGATCTGTCGATTCGATTGCGAGAGATCTGAAGCTCGATCGCGCAAAACTCCGTCTCAAAAACTTCATTCCTTCTGACGAGTTTCCTTACGAGAACGCCCTAGGTTCTGTCTACGACAGCGGGGATTACGCTCATTGCCTTAACATGGGTATCCGCCTCTCGAAGTACGATGAATTCAAGTTGCGAAAGGAGCAAGCGAGAAAAGACGGCAGGTTGCTCGGGCTCGGCTTGTCATTCGTCGTGGAGACGACTGGTGTCGGGGCCTCGAGGCAGATGGCGCTTGATGGTTTCAGGGTTTATGCAGGTTACGACAGCGCCACCGTGAGAATCAACCGATCCGGCGACATAACCGTGATTACCGGCCTGTCTCCCCACGGACAGGGGCTTGAGACCACGCTTGCGCAGGTGTGTGCCGATGAGTTCGGAGTAGGAGTGTCGAGCGTGCGAGTTGAGTGGGGGGATACGCAATCCGCCGCGTATGGTTTTGGCACGTGGGGGAGCAGGAGCGCAGTAATCGGAAGCGCCGCTGTAAGAATGAGCGCTCTAAAAGTCAGGGAAAAAGCAACTCAGATTGCAGCGCACGTACTTCACCTTGCGCCAAATCAAATCGAGCTTCAAAACAGCGAGTTCTTTTCACATCGATCGCCTGGAAAAACACTAAGCTTGAGAGAGGTTGCTGAAAACGCGTACAATGCATCAGACCTCCCACCGGGTCTCGAGCCCGGTCTTGAGGCAACCTCGTTCTACGATCCTCCGAGACCCGCATACTCGTATGCAGTCCACATTCCAATTGTTGAAGTTGACCCGGCGAGCGGAATCGTGAAACTAGTTTCTTACTACGTTGTCCACGACTGCGGGACCGTCATCAATCCGATGATTGTTGAAGGACAGCTTCACGGGGGCATAGCGCAGGGGATTGCAGGGGCATTGCTTGAGCAGTTGAAGTACGACGAGGGCGGTCAATTAATTTCAGCGAGCTTTCTCGACTATCTCCTTCCAACGGCGGGCGATGTCCCTGATATAACGAGCGAATACACCGAGACTCCGTCCGACATCAACCCTCTCGGAGTCAAAGGGACAGGCGAAGGAGGTGCGATCGCGCCTCCGGCTGCAGTCACAAGCGCAATTGAAGACGCTTTGTCACACCTCGAAGTAGAAATAAGGGACACGCCAATCTCTCCCGAAAATCTCGTCAAGCTCATTGGAGAGCGATCGAGGAAAGGCAAAAGTTGATTTTTCCGAACGCTACCAAATGGAATCTTCATAGGAAAATGATCGGGTAAGAGTTGGCTTCTGACGAGCTCATCGTTCTAGCTCTGGGCGGGAACGCATTCTTCCGCAAGGGAGAGAAGGGAACCTTTGAAGAGCAAAATAGCCACATGGTCGAAACTGCAGGGCATCTTGCAGATTTAATGGAGCGTGGTTACAGGCTTGTGATAACTCATGGAAACGGCCCTCAGGTTGGTCAAACACTGCTCAGGCACGAGGCCGGAAAAAAATTGTTCGACGTTCCTCCTCTTCCTATGCACGTCTGCGTCGCTGAGAGTCAAGGCTCGATTGGCTTCATGATTCAGCAGGCGCTCCGGAGCGAGATAAAACACCGCGGACTGGACAAAGTTGTTCTGACTATTCTGAGCCGCGTCATCGTCGACGAGTTTGATGAGGAATTGAAACGTCCTTCAAAACCCGTTGGCTCATACTATAATCTGTCCGACTATAAGCAATTGAAATTAGAGCACCCTGACTATTCTTTCGTCGAAGACAAGAACAGGGGAGGCTGGCGGAGGATAGTGCCTTCCCCTGATCCGATGAGGATCGCATTTGCAGAGCAGGAGTCAATCAAGCTCTTGGTCGATTCGGGATTCATAGTCGTTGCCTGCGGCGGTGGAGGAATTCCGGTCATCGAGCAGGACGGCTGGAAGGCCATTGGAGTTGAGGCAGTCATAGACAAGGATCTCGCAAGCGAGAGGCTTGCTACATTTTTGAAAGCGGATAAATTCCTAATGCTAACTGACATTGACGGCGCGTACGTCAACTTTCGGAAAGAAAACCAGAAACACCTAGACCAAATTACGTCAGCGGAAGGAAGAAAGTATCTGCAAGAAGGGCAGTTTTCGCAGGGCAGTATGGGGCCGAAAATTCTAGCGGGAGTCAGATTCGTCGAAGATGGAGGCCCCGTTGCAATCATCGCAGAGCTCTCGGACGTAGTCAGCGCGGTCGACGGACGATCTGGCACAAGAATCGTAAAGGGCAACTAGGTGGAGATCAGAAAACGGACATTCTCGTTCGAGATCCCACTATCCTCAGCATGACCGGCTCTGAACCTAAGAGAGCGAGCATCGCTATTGTGGGTGACAAAATAGCAGGGATAGGAAGTGAGCCTGAGCTAAGAAAAAACTTTGGAAGCCCCGAT
Source organism: Nitrososphaerales archaeon (assembly GCA_030036955.1). Lineage (GTDB taxonomy): Archaea > Thermoproteota > Nitrososphaeria > Nitrososphaerales > CADDZS01 > JASHOD01. The sequence continues at coordinate 3,101 of JASHSF010000029.1, read as the reverse complement.
CAGTTATTTGATTCTAAAAATAGAGTCGTCGTGCCGACATTCATCAACGCCCACACTCACACTTACCAAACTCTGCTGAAGACACTCGGCGACGGACTCGTAATCCTCGACTGGTTGAAATCGATAATACACCCGCTCGCGGGCCGCCTGACGCCCCGCCAGGCCAGAGTTGGAGCGCTTCTCAGCTGTGCCGAAGCCCTAAAATCCGGCTCGTCGTTCCTCATGGATAACCTCTACCTTAACACGAGCGAGGAAGCAGTGGATGCCGTAGCTGATGCGTTTCTGTCCACCGGCATTAGAGGGGTAGTCGCGCGTGGCTTCACAAAGCTGACGGAGCGCCATGAAAAGTGGGGCACGACGCCGAGGTACTTTCCTTACTCGATCAAAGAAGATGTCAAGATAACTGATTCCCTAATCAAAAAGTGGTCCTACCGTGGACAAGGACGAGTTTCCGTCTGTCCGTGTCCTGTCGCAATCAACAGCTGCGGTCCAGAGCCCTTCATCGAAGCGAAAAAACTCTCTGACAAGTATGGTGTTTACCTCCACAGTCACATTGCGGAATCAAAACAAGAAGTGGAAACGACGATCGAAGATTACGGAAAAAGGGAGGTCGAGTTTCTGGAGGAACTCGGAGTGCTCGGCCCTCGAACGGTCGTTGCTCACGGAGTCTGGTTATCTGATCATGAATTGGATCTTCTTGCGCAGACGCAAACATGCGTTGTGCACAATCCAATTAGCAACATGTACCTCGCATCTGGCGTCCTTCCCTTGTCCAAACTCTTGAAAAGGGGCATACCTGTTGCGATTGGGTCTGACGGCGGCACAGTTGGCAACACCCACGAGATGTTTTCGGTGATGAAGGTGACCTCCCTCCTGCAAAAAGTCAACACACTCGATCCTACGGAAACTCCTTGCATGACTTCGCTCGAGCTTGGAACCATAAGGGGTGCGAATGCCCTTGGTCTCGGTAGCGAACTCGGCTCGATCGAAGTTGGGAAGAAAGCCGACTTTAGCATTCTAGACTTGGACCTGCTTTACACAACACCGTACCACGATCTCGCAACCTCAATTGTGTACTATGGGTCTCCATCGAACGTAGAGACAGTAATAATCGACGGGCGAGTGGTCGTTCAAGATCACAAAATTCTGACGCTAGATGAGGAGAAAATTATAGAGGAGGGAGCAAACATTTCGAAGGAAATCGTAGAGAGTTTGGGGTTGTCAAACATGTCGCTTTCGAAATCAGTTTTGCAGTAGCTTGCTCAATTGTCAGGTTGGATTTTTTCGGAGCAATTCAGCCATTGACAGTCATTGCTTGGTGTAAATCTCAGAACTATTTCAAACCCGAGCATTCTTAAATAAGTAGCAATCTAAGAGCCAGCGGCTTTTTGCAACCTAGTGATAGCAATCAAACTTCGGGTCCAGCTCCGCCACCGTGGCACGGCGCGCTGTCGCTGGATAATGGCGAAAACAGTATGCAACAATTGGACCGGAGACCACGCTGTCATGCAAATGCAAACCATCCATGACAGGGCGAGATGACGGGAGTTAGAAAGCACGATTCTTTTTCTTGAGATCGCGCAAAGTAGTTTTTTCTGGAACAGAGGGGACTTCTGCACAGTCCTGTCATCTGGACTATGGGCTCGTGTCGATAGAGGGCAAATCCAGGAGAGGAATGTGGATGAAGTACATATCCATCGGTTGAGGGCTCGGGAGAGAGCAAATTCCACGATAGAATAGAAAAAGCAAAACAAAGAGACGTCGGTCAAGTTATGCTCGATTTCTCCTCTCGCAAAGACTACATGACAAGGGGGCATCTCCGTTCAAGCGGTAAGGTGCCCTAATTGCTAAGCCCCAATTACAATGCTTGAGAGCGGGTATTTTGTAAAGTGTGCTTTTTGCGGGAGCACCTATATACGCGTCCGATATTACGGACAGAGTCAAGCAGCTTATCTGCTAATAACGAAACCTCTTTCTCGGCAGCACACAAAATTTTCTCAACAAAATGAGAGAGAATTATCCCTGCCAAATATTCACTGCTCCGGAAATTACTGAATTATCGAGCAAAAGCCAAAGTCTAAATACAGTTATTCGCTGATTTCAAAACTCATGACAACTGTATTACCGGAAGGAAAAAGAGCTGCTGTTTGCGTATCCTTTGACACCGATTGCTGGTCAATATTTCTTCGCATGAGAGCGGTTGGACTCGTGGGCAAGGGAACCTTCGGTCCCATCAACTTTGCGAGGGGAGAGTTTGGAGCGCGAGTGGGAATCCCGAGAATAATGGAAGTGCTCGAAAAACACAACGTCAGGGGAACGTGGTTTACGCCCGGAGTAATCGCAGACACTTATCCCGAGCTGATAAGAGAGCTAGCCGATAAGGGCCACGAAATTGCCCACCACGGATACTTCCACGAATGCCCGGCTTCGATGACTAAGGCACAGGAAAAAGCGTCGTTCGTCAAAGGAATAAAGGCGATCGAAAGAGCGACGGGAGGAAAGAAGCCCGTGGGCTACAGGGTTCCGTTCGAAATACCGAATGCTAGCGACATTAGCACGAGCACGATCAAGATAATGATGGATCTTGGTTTCAAGTACATCTCGCAGCACATGGGACCTTACGACTTTCGCGTTAGTAAGGTGAGAGACGGCGACAAGTACTACTTCGATCGCCCCCCAAAGTTCGGCAAGGAAGTCGACCTTCTCAACATTCCGGTGAACGAGCTGATCGAGGACGATCTGGCTTATTTCCTCGGTGTCTCTGCTTTCTACCCGAAGCTCGACAACCCCTCCAAAGTGTTCGAGGTATGGAAGATGGACTTTGATTACATGTACGAGCACGAGCCGGGCGGATTTTACACCCTCGTCCTTCATCCGGAGTGCACAGGCAGGGCGCACAGAATAATGCTGCTCGATCAGATAATCGAGTACATGGCGCAAAAACCGGACATTTGGTTCTGCACGATGGAAGAGCTCGCCAACACCTGGAAAAATTAGGGCTGCTTCGTCTAGCCTTCGGATGCTGGGTTCTGAACTTTTGCCGAGATTATAGGAACTCCTCGGCAATAGCGGGTCAGATGACCCAATACTTACGATAGTAG
>JASHSF010000222.1 GCA_030036955.1 Nitrososphaerales archaeon | reverse complement strand
GGTATTGTTAAGAAATCGCGCAGCTGCACTGTTGGTTTCGATCGAAAAATGTCCGGCGTCCATACGACTCGTTCTTCAGCTAGGAACTTTGGATGGGCTCATCGCGTACTCCAAGCACTCCATTGCTGAATGCTTGGGAGCTTAGAAGCTTTAGCGGGTGCCGCGCATTGGGATCCGGGAAGAGCGGTCGCCCTGCGCCCAGTATAATTGGTCGGATCCTTATCCAATACTCATCAATAAGTCCTTCCCGGGCAAAGACAGCCACAAGCGAACCGCTACCGAGAACAACGATGTCCTTTCCCGGCTTTTGCTTCATCTGCGAGATTACTTTGCTTGGATTTTCCTTCATTACTGTACTGGGTTTCCAAGATGCATTGGTGAGCGTTTGGGAAAAGACAATTTTGGGCGTCTCTCTCAGCTGCCGAGTGAGATTTGGATCAAAACCAACCTCTTCGGGCCGGGGAGTAGGCCAGAAAGTGCTGAATTCTTCGTACGTCTTGCGCCCAAGGACAATCGTGTCTACGCGGCGGAGGATGTCTATTGACCATTCTTGTTCCCCGGTGTCAAAGTCAAACCAATCAATATTGTTCCTCGGATCTGTGAAATAACCGTCCAGTGAAATGATGCTATCGATGATCAGTTTCCGCATACTAAACAATCGTGATAACAATTGTTTACCTAATTAAACGGGCACACTTGATTTTTCGGAAATGAAGGCGCATGTCAAAATTACAGCTCCTGAGATGTCCCTCGAAGAATGATCCGAACGCTTCGGATCACGACGGGTAATGTAACAACTGTCACCAAATCAATCATCGAGACTGGAAATCAGAATATAATTCGCACTTATATTCCCAACAACTGTTTAACTTGGTGCTGACATTCGAGGACTCAACCAGCTTTGACCGAGCGCGCTTCCGAAGAAGGAAAATCCGGTGAGGGGATAAGGGCCTGGCTGACAGGCTCGGGAAAACCACGCCACGGGTTGGAAGCGAAAGCCCTCCCCGGTCGTCTGGACAAGTTGAGGGTAGCCATCCTGCCTCTTGCAAATATCAGCCCGGATCCAAATGACCTATACTTTGCCGATGGGATGACCGAGGAGCTCATTTCGACAATGTCGAAGATCAATGGTTTGAATGTTGTTGCGAGGACATCGGTCGTTCGCTACAAATCCGGCGAAAGGAACATCGAGGAGATTGCCAGAGAACTTCGAGTTGGGACTATTCTGGAAGGGAGCGTGCGAAAAGCTGGCGAGAGAGTGAGGATAACTGTTCAGATAATCGACTCTGATACGAGCTCCCAACTTTGGTCTGAATCTTATGATCGAGAAATGAAAGACGTGTTCGCGATTCAAGCTGACGTCTCCGAAAACGTTGCAAACGCATTGCGAATAAAGCTCCAAGGGGATGAAAAAGCAAGGTTGACCGCCGAGCCCACCACCAATGCGGACGCCCATGCGCTGTATCTCAAGGGCGTGTATTATAATGCAAATGAGCATCTCAGCGAATCAGGAGCAATCAAGGCGATCAACTGTTTTGAGCAGGCAGTCAAACTGGATCCTTCTTACGCCGAGGCCCACGCTTTTCTTTCAGACAGTTACATCACCATGGCGGCCGACGGATACTGGAGTCTGGAAAGAGCCTTGCCTCTCGCCAAGGCTTCAGCAATTAAGGCAATTGAGCTGAAGCCTAACTCATGCGAAGGGCACCGCTCGATGGCGGTCGTCAAGTTCTTCGACAGTGACTGGAAGGGCGCGGAATCAGAGTTCAAGAAGGCGATCGAGCTCAATCCCAAAGACCACTTCAATCATTCGTACTGGGCGATTATCCTCGGAGGGTTGGGGCGATTCGATGAAGCCGCATCGGAAGTCCGCTCAGCTTTGGATTTATCTCCGATTGACAGAGACGCCAATGTTTGCCTCGCCTTCATTCTATACTATCAGAGGAAGTTCGTCGACGCGATAGCCCACCTCCAAAGAGTAATCGTCTTTGACCCCGATTTCGCCCCCTTCCACGGACTCCTCGGCTTGTGTTACTTGAAAATTTCACAATACGAAAGGGCCGTTGAAGAATTTCGAAATGGAAAGGAACAAAGCAACAGGCGGCTATGCAATTTGGCCGTTGCCTACGCAAAAATGCGAAACGTGGAAGCTTGCGGAAAAATCCTCGACTATTTTCTGAAGCTTGCAGATGCAAAGAGTGGTCGCGAACAGTTTCCGCCCCAGTTCGCGATCGCAAGGATCAAGGCTGCCATGGGCATGAACGAAGAAGCGCTCAGCTATTTGGAGAATGCTGTAGGACAGCAAATGTATGATGATTTGGAGTTCGATCCAATTTACGACGACCTGCGTTCCGATCCGAGATTCAACGTACTTGTCGCAAAATGCTCTCCTCATCTGATAGACCTGCGGGCGGAGCGAATCCATATGCCCGAATTATGACACCGCGGACAATGCATGGCAGAAATGGTGTTCATCTTGGATGAGGGAGGCATCTTTGATGCTTCCGTCGAGAAAATATGGAAACTCTTTTCGTCGAATTCGAATGAACATGAACATCCAAGCATGAAGAATTTACGAGTCGAAAGAACAGAGGGCGCCGTGTTCCTGTTGTGGGATACGGAATGGAAAAAATCGATGTCAAGTCACAAGGCGAAGTTTACAGCTTATCGTCCCCTAGGTTTCGCGCTAGATTATGTCGAAGGACCATTTTCGGCTAGCAGAGAATTCGAGTACTACGTACCGAGAGGACCAAATCGGACAGAGGTCATTTCGGCAGGGGAATGGAAATCCCCGACACTCGCCGAGGACGAGCTGAAAGAAGCCGTGACATTTTTCCTGAAAACCTGGTTTGAGGAAGATGAGAAAAATCTAGCAAAAATAAAATAAGATTTTTCTGTCGAATTGCATAGCGAAGAAGCAGAGACACGCCTGACCGTGAGCGGGTAAGAATTACGCACTACAATAGCTAAAATGACTTGAAATTAGAGCATGTATCAAATGTATTCCATACGTGCAAGGTATGATTCCGTTCATGGGCTCATGATTCCATTTGACGAAAGTCTATCGTGATTTTGCCCCCTTTCACCGACGCAGACTTGGACAGAACTACATAGGCATAAATAATTCCTTCTTCGTTTTCTGTGCGGAAAGAAGAGAACAGGCAAAGAGATGGAAAGGTCTCGGGGTGAAGAGCCTGGCCGTGAGGGCATCAAAGCGTGGCTTCGAGGATCAGAGCACAGAGGTTCCCAGACACCAGAGGCCGACGCCAACAGGTTCACGATCGCGATTCTGCCATTTTCAAACATCAGCCCTGATCCCGCCGACGAATATTTCGCTGACGGCCTGACAGAAGAGCTCACCCTTACAGTTTCCAAAATCAACGAGTTGAGCGTAATTTCCCGCACTTCATCCATGCAGTATAAGGGCAACAAAACAAAATCAGTGAAAGATATTTCAAAAGAACTAGGAGCCGGAACCGTTCTCGAAGGAAGCGTTCGAAAGAACGGGAGCAGGATTCGCGTAACAGTCCAGATGATCGATGCGACGAGCGACAAGCATATCTGGTCTGAAAATTTCGACAGAGAGTTTCAGGATATTTTTGAAATCCAAAGCAACATTGCTCTTCGTATCGCATCAGAACTGAAAATAAAACTCGTTCCAGATCGCCAGAACAGAATACAGAATAAATCAACTCCGAGCGCAGAGGCTCACGAACGGTATCTGCGGGGCCGTCACAATTTCAACAAGTTCACTAAGGAGGGCCTAGAGGAAAGTCTCAGACTGTATCAGAAAGCCCTCGACATTGATCCGGATTTTGCGCTGGCATACGAGGGAATGGCCGATTCTTATCTGTGGCTCGGCTTTCTGAATTTTCTGCCGGAAAAGCAAGCGTATCCAAAGGCTCGGGAATTCGCTGAAAAAGCTCTTCAAATCGACGATTCGTTAGCCGAGAGTCATTATATTTTGGCCAGGACACTCGTTGAATATTACTGGGCGCTGTCAACAGGGGAAGCTGAGTTCATTCGGAGCATTGAGCTCGATCCGAGCAACGCCAGAGCGCACTTGTATTACTCGTGGCTATTGGCTTCGCGGCTTCAAAAGGAAAAAGCGGTAAGCGAAGCAGAACAGGCCATTCAGCTAGATCCTAATTCAGCCGAAACATGGTGGAGCGGAAGCTATGCGTTTTATCTTATTGGCGAATTTAACCGTGCAATAGAATTTGGGCGAAAATCAATCGAACTTAACCCACTTGATCCAAATGGCCATATGCTTACTTCATTCGGTCTCGCTTATTCGGGAATGAGCGATGAAGGAGTGAGAGAAGTGAAAGAAGCAACTGCCCTTGCCTACGATCATCCGTACTACAAGAGCAATCTAGCTTTCGTCTATGCCTTTACGGGAAACAAAGAAGAAGCTACAAGGATTTTGAAGGAGTTGGTTGATCTCTCAAAAACTCAATACGTTACTTCGCTTTTCATCGCAGCAGGTTATGCTGCCCTTGGCGACAGGGATACTTTCTTCGTTTGGTTTGATAAGGCGTTGGAAGAACGTTCCGCTTACCTCGTTTACACCCCAAATGACCCGTGGACATACAAATCCGGCGTTCATTCGGATCCTAGATTCAAAGCTAGGATGGAAAAGATCGGGTTACGCGTCAACTGATACAACCGGTTTTTTTCGTCGATGTGTTTGAAAAATTGCAAAAACAGTTACAAAAATCCTAGGGACGCGAATCACCTTAGATCTATCACTTTCGAAAATGCCCGTGGAGTTCCATATCGCCTGAGGCTCTTCTGCACGAGCTTTGCCGAAGTACTGTCCTCCAGCACCAGTGTGATCCTTCTAGGCATATGCGCATCTAGATACCTATCAGGTTCTATTAAGAATTTTTTGGGAAGCAAATACTGCAAGAGTGTTGAAATTGCTCCAAATGTTGTTGCCATTACTGAAACCGGCCAAGAAATCCTTCTCAAAGAAAGAGGTATTGATTGTGTTGTCCTGCGCAAGCAAGGGCTAAATGTCAAATCCATCGCCCCTCCGTGTCTCCAAAAGAAATGAAACCCATCTGGAATTGGTAACTCGAAAGTTCGATCTCGGCTTGAAACATTTACGAATTGGACATTAGGAGAAATCATAAATCGTCTCGATCAAATGCAACTATTGGTAAAGTAAATTGGCAAAAATGCTCCACGGAATTGAAATTGCTGCCGAGCCAAAAGCTGTTTTTGACGCGATCACCACGCAAAAAGGACTCTCTAGCTGGTGGACTAGCGACTCCGTAGTGCCGAAAGTTCAAGAGAAGAGCGTTTCAGAATTTGGTTTTGAAAAGCATGCAGTAGTTTTCAAAATGCGCTCGGAGAAAATTTCTCCAAAGCTCGTACTCTGGAGCTGCGTCGACGGCCCTGGCGAATGGAAGGGAACGCGCCTAAAGTGGGAAATTTCGAAGATCAAGGGCGGAATCGAGCTGCGTTTCACCCATTCCAGATGGAAGGGAACGGGCAAGTACTTTCGGATGTGCAACTCGACGTGGGGTGATTTGATGTACCGACTCAAAAACTATGCAGAAAGCGGAAAGGCAGATCCTTTATTCTCCTAGACTCCGGTCGAATATGTTCCTAGGACGATGTAAAGTACTCTTGGTTTCCAGTTCTGTTCTTGTACTGCCAGACGATGAAGCAGTTTGCGCTACAAGTCTAGGCTAATTCTGGCAACCGCCTAAATGACCTTTCGTCTCAATGCAACGAGCTCCAATCTGTATCGTCAACTGTTCGGGCTTGATATCCTTCCTGCGGGATCAATCATGGTGTAATGGAGCTACGAAGCTGAGTCGAGATTCACACCCTCGCTTTCGAGGAGATACTTCTTTTTCTCGACGCCCCACCTGTAGCCGCCAACATCTCCGTTCTTTCTCACGACCCTGTGGCACGGAATGACAAGCGCAACGCGATTTGCGGCGCAGGCGCGCGCGACGGCCCTCGAGCCTTTCGGAGTGCCTATCCTTATTGCAACCTCGCCGTACGACCTCACCTCTCCGAGGGGAATTGCCTGCAGCTCCTTCCAGACCTTGTGCTGGAAAGCCGTTCCAATCACGTCGAGCGGAATGCCAGATGCGGCGAGATTTTTCCGGCTCTTTATACAGTCGAGGATTTTTTCCATCCACTCGCCGAGATTGTCCACTATGACCTCTTGCTGCTCGAAATCTGCTCGGGGAAACTCTTCGCGGAGAATTTTCACCATCTTTTCGTTCGAGCTTCCGATGACGACTGCGCAGACTCCAAGCTCGGTTGCAGCGACTAGCAAGCTGCCGAGCGGGGAATCGCCGATTAGATAAGATATTTTCATCCCTTCCCCACCGGCTTTGTACGCAGAAGGCGGCATGCCGAGCAGGTTCGTTGAATTTTTGTTGTAGAGCCAGCCCGACGTATTGTAGCCAGAGTCGTAGATGGATTTTCTAATCGACTCTCCCCTTTTGAGGGACGCCTTGATTTTCTGTATCCTTGCGGCGCGAACGTATTCTTTCGGTGTTACTCCAGTCACTTTTTTGAAAATTTTCTGAAGGTAAAATGGGCTCAAATCGAACGCGTGGCCAAGATCACCGAGAGACAGTTTTGCTTCGGGGTTATCGTCTATCAGTTCGCGTATCTTTTCAACCAGAGTTTCTTGGGGGGATTTTGGCAAAAAGTCGTTTGGCTTGCACCTGAGGCAGGCTCGGAAGCCAGCTTTTTCTGCCGAGAAAGGATTATCGAAGAAGAATATTTTGTCGAACTTCGGCTTTCTCGAGGGGCACGTCGGTCTGCAGTAAACGCCAGTTGACTTTACTCCGTAAACAAACGTCGAAAAATATTTTGGATCTCTTTCCTTGACGGCCCTCCAGAGAGAAAGTTCGGTTGTCACTGTTCGCGCCTGCTCCGATATTTCTGTGCTGAGCATGAAATTAGCTTACTTCGTGGGATAATAATGGATCGCCTCTGGTTCTTGCACTCAAAGTTTCTCTTAATCGTTGTTGATTTCCTTAATGCTTAGTCCTCGCGCATTTGGTGCTGGTTCTAAGTCTTCGTTGATCTCTAGATAAAGATCCTCGAATTAGATGCATCTACAAGAGCTCAGATCTCAAAAGTTCTTGATTCAATCTTCTCATCCAGTTTTTTGAGTGTCAAAGTTACTTTTGCGCCTTCCGGAGAGTCCTGAATGACAATGTACCCCCTGTCCCTGTAGATCTTAGGGGACGTTGCGAGGCAACCTGCAGTCGCGACCTTAATCCTCGGAAAGAAAGCCAGCGCGTGGCAGTGACCTAGGATCAGATAGCCGTCCGTGTGCGATCTCATTCTTGCGCGCAGAGAATAAGCGAGTAATGGCAGTTGCTTGTCTATCGCTTTCAAAATCTGAGCTATCCTGCCAGTTACGCCGTCCGATCGGATGTTGAACTGATGACCGTGAATAAACATGAACTTTACCTTACCCACCGTTAAATTCAAAGATTCTACGAAAGGAAGCGCGGAAGTAAGTCCTTCTTCGATTTCATTGTCCCCTATTAAAAAGACGGGATTTTGGACCCCGGCGTTTTCAATCAGCTCCTTGAAACCGCTCGCGTCTCCCTCGACAAGGCTATCCCCCAGGAAAATCGTCGTGTCTGCCCTTTCTCCTTTGATTACCTCTCCAAGCTCCGAGGGCTTTGTAACTGGATAGTGTACGTCGGAAAGCACAAGGATTTTCAAGATCGCGGAATAACAGGGCAAATTCAATTTAGCAAGCTAGAAAAAAGAATCTGCCATGCAACACAAACTTGAGACAAAATCCTAGCTGTCTGAACGCGAAAAAGAGCGGCGAAGAAGGCTAATCGTTCGGGAGTGTCTTCAGCACAGCCATCGCTTCCGTGACATGCGCCTTCATGTCTGTCTGCGATGAGAAAATGTTTCTAACTATGCCGTGTTTGTCGATGACGAACGTGGTTCTTCCCGGTATGAATCCGAGTGCTTTTTCAACGCTGTAGAGCTCCCTTACCTTGCCGCCATCATCCGCCAGCATTGGGAAGCTCACGCCGCACTTTGCAGCAAATTGCGTGTGGCTCTCGACGCTGTCGTTGCTGATTCCTAGCACCTCGGCGTTTAGCTTTCTTATCTCGTCATAGCTTTCACCGAAGTACTTTGTTTCGAACGTGCAGCCACGAGTAAAGTCCTTTGGATAGAAAAAGAGCACAACGTTCTTCGAACCGGCAAATTCGTGTAGTGAAACCTTCCTGCCTTCCTGAGCCAGAAGCTCGAAATCCGGCGCCATCTCTCCGACCTTGAGCTTGCCCTTTCTCTCTGGCTTTTGCACATTTTTAAACGCGTAAGCCTATCATTTGAGCTTTTGCGCGAATAGAAAAAAATAAAACGACCTCATTCGATTATATGAAAAATCTTGACTCAATATAGCCTCGGAAGCGCAAACATTTCAATCATCAACACGGGCGACCTTTCACTTTCGCTTAAAGAAATGATGAGTGTGCCAGAAAAAGAGAGAGAAGGCTATTCCCAATTTTTCGAACCCAAACTGCAATTCCCGACCCAGTCCGTATTGGTTTCAAGCTCGGGACAAAACATGTTGATTGACCCGAGCGACTACTCGCTCATGCGTGCGTATGACGCAGACTTTGCGTCAATGATCCCTCCCAATTACAGACAACCCCCCGCGCTGGACATGCAGCTGAAGACTATCGGTGTATCTCCAGAGAACATAGCGTTCGTCGTGATAACTCATAACCACTATGATCACATTTCCGGACTGACGAAAAAGTCGGACGGGAGATACATCCCCTCATTTCCAAGTGCCAAGTACTTTCTCGGCAGGGAGGACTGGGAAGACGAGAGGATTCAGAAAGCAATCAAAAATGAAGGCTCGCCGGAAGCTAAGAGTCTCGGCGTCGTAAAAACTGCGGGAATGATGGAGCTCGTCAGCGAAAAGAGAACTCTTACCGATGAGGTCGAGATTGTTCCGTCGCCTGGTGAAAGCCCTGGCCACCAGACAGTTCGGGTGAATTCTCGCGGCAGCACACTTTACTGCGTCGGAGACCTCTTTCACCACCCGGTGGAAATTGAAAATCTTGCATGGATGGCTACTTGGTGCGAACCCGGAAGGATGCTCGAAAGCAGAAAGGGTCTCGTCGAGCGAGCCCTAAAAGAAAACGCGCTCATCCTCCCAACCCACATGCCGCTCGGGCGGATCGTAGAAGATAACGAAACGGCTTCGAAGGTGAGATTTGTTCCGGAAGAAGATCCCTGTGACGAAGCTTGACCCTTGGAGAGATCTACCATCTCCTATTAATCGAGTGCACTATGTGGATCCTTAGTATATCTTCTACTGACGACTCCAGTCCCAGATTCGACAATGGGACTGACTTTATTCCACTGGGAGTTGCCTGCAGTACCAATTCGTTTGAAAGGGAATTCCAGCTTTTCAGCATCTGCTCTTCGTTTGCAATTTTTTGCATGTATATCGTCGAGCATGACTAAGCTAGGACGGTATTTACTGGGTTTCCGAGTTGATTCCCAAATCTCTGCTGAATCGGCGTAAGACTGCACTTAAATCACGAGCTGAGGCCGTGAACCGAGTTTACGAAGAAAACTGAAGCGGAATTCAAATTAGGCAGTTACCATTAAGCTTCTTTCGTATGTCACCTTCCGATATAACCTGAATTCTTTCGCTTTGTATGAGAGAAATATTATATCTCCTCCACTCTATTTTTGCGGCGATGTCGGGCATTAGAATCAAAATCCTGATTTCGCTCGTTCTTCTATTCTTGCTCCTCGGAAGCGGAGCGCTTTCGGGGTCATTCGCAAATTTTAGCAAATATTCCCAAACTGAATCAGGTACGGCTCAGAGCAACTCCGCAGCGTCGCCCTTCGACCCAGTAAGCCCGGTAAAATTTTCAGGGTTCAGCTACGTCGGCGAACAAAGTCCGTCGGATCAAATTAGTTTCGCAGTCAGTCTCCCGCTGAACAACCTTGGGCTCCTGAGCTCGATGGTTGCCGAAGTCTCAGATCCTGCCTCACCTGATTACAGGCAGTTTCTAACGCAGAGCCAGATCGAACAGCTGTTCCTTCCTACCGCACAGTTCGATTCGACTTTGAGTTACCTGCAGTCGCACGGATTTGAGATCGAATTTTCCGCTGACGATTCGATGATCGTGGCAAGCGGAACGGTGCAGCAGGTAGCCTCCTCGCTCGGGCTGCAAAGCGAACTCTATTCCAACGGAACGAGAAGCTACTACTCTCTTGTCGGAACTCCTTCGCTCCCCGGCGCCTACATTTACGGCTCCAACGTCACGAGCTTGCTTCTCGCCCGGCCGACTAATATTGCGCCGCAACTATCCCCAGCAACGACTCACGGTACTGTTGAGAACTACACTTTCAGCGACGAGGCGTACAACGAGGCTAATTTGCAGTCGTCGTACAACGCTTCTTCGTTAATTTCTTCCGGAATCAACGGCAAGGGCAAAACAATCGGTATCCTCGATTACGAAGGAGACCCGTACATGGTGCAGGAGCTCGCGTACTTTGATCAGCTGAACAATATACCAGCCCCGCCTAAATTTAACATTGTACCGATTGGAGAATACAATCCAAACGCTGGAATCATCAGCGGCTGGGACATTGAAATTAGCCTTGACGTTGAATCGTCGCACGCGATGGCACCTGGTGCCGATCTGACGCTTTACATCGCAAACAATGCTCTTCCAATTGCTCCGACGATTGCGGCAATCGACCAGCAGGATTCCGTGAACACTCTTTCGATGAGCTGGGGCAACGACGAATCAGAAGTGTCAGCTTTCGGTCCTTCGTTTCTGCTCTTCAACTGGGTACTGCCGGATCAATACTTCATGCTCGGTTCGCTTGAGGGAATTTCATTTCTCTCAGCTCTCGGCGACGCGGGCGGGATCGGCTACAGCACGAGCCCGGACGGTGCGATGAGCTATCCGCCTTCTTCGCCCTACGTTACTTCTGTGGGAGGAACGACGGATTACCTCACATTTGATAACGGCAGCGTCGTCTCCTCGTACCACACCGCGTGGTCCGCTGGAGGCTACGTTCCGGACAACAACAATATCGGCGGAAGCACGGGTGGAGTGAGCATATTTGAGCCCCGGCCGTGGTACCAGTCCTCACTCACTATGCCCGCGAGCTATCCAAACGGCAGGCTGGAACCGGACCTTTCGCTCAACGCCAACTTTCCAATCATCCAAGCCGTCAACGGCGCGACGCTGGGGGAGTTGCCGATCAACACTACAATATTTGACGGCGGGACGAGCGAATCATCGCCTTTGCTTGCAGGCCTCTTGACTTTGATAGATCAAGAGATCAATGGCTCGCTCGGACTGATCAATCCCGCGCTTTACCAGATGGGTTCTTCCGCGCTTTACACGAAAGAGTTCTATCCGGTCACCTTCGGCTACAACATTCCATTCCAAGCAAGCTACGGATTCAACCTCGTCACCGGCTGGGGCGCTCCAAACATCGGCGCCATGGCGCAGTACTTCAAGAACCTTAAAGGATCGCCGGGTACTTTAGTGACAGTTAACATTCTGAATTCACATGGCAAATCGCAGCTCGAGTTTACCGCAGGAGAAAGCGCAACAGTTCTTGCAAAGGTGACGAACGATGGATCGCCGGTCTCCAGTGGCGACTTTACTGCAGAGCTCGTGACTCTCCAGGGAACTCTTGCGACGACAAAACTTTCCTACGCTCCATCGCTCGGCGAGTGGAAGGGTGCTATCGTGGTTCCTTCCTCGGCTTCCGGCATGTCTAACATCAACGTGAACGGCAGCAACTGCGCTTGCTCCGGTCCCGCAGCAGGTTTCGCTTTTCTCTTCACTGGGTACGTCGCAACCTTCAACACACCATACGATTTCGAACCGTACGCAACGAGCCTCGGCATGCACATGGGAATTTCGATAACCAACCTGTACGGGAAAACTGTCACGAGCGGAAAGTACGACGTCATCGCGCAAACTTACTCTATCCTCGGCAATAATTTCACGAACTTTGCGAATACGTCTCTGAAAGAGCATGGAGGGACCTGGTCTGCTGTGTTGAAGGGCGATTATCCGCTTG
>JASHSF010000221.1 GCA_030036955.1 Nitrososphaerales archaeon | reverse complement strand
GAAACCAGGAAGCGTGGCGAAATTCAATTGCATGACGAAATCCGGGCTTCAGATCTGATGAGATAAATTTGGTCAGAACTGACATACCCTTGTCGTATTTGAAGGAGGGAGGTAGCTGAACCACCAGGGGTCCGAGCTTTTCTCCAAGGCCAGCGACAGTCTTGTAAAAGAAAGTAAGAGTGTTCGTAACGTTCTGGAGCTTCAGTTCATGGGTAATCTTCTTCGGAAATTTGGGGCAGAAAAGAAAATTGGGCGCAGAGTTTTTCTTCCAATTTGAAACCATTGACTGGTTTGGAATCCTGTAAAACGAAGAATCAATTTCGACAGTGTCAAATACGGATGAATAAAGTCTCAGATAATCCCTCGGCTTCGTCCCTTTAGGATAGAACGGACCGACCCAATCGTCGTAAGACCATCCGCTGCAACCCGGATGGATGTTCATCGAAGGCTTTTTGCTAGTCAAAGGGATTGCACTAAGAGAGACACTTTCGAGTAATATTAGCCAATCGAATCCGGATTCCGATTTACTTGCAGGATCCGATATAGAGACAGCACTTCTAATACTCTCTTCTTCGTAATGAAGGTTGAAGTTTACTTTGAAAGAACTTGATCATCCGAGTAACCAACTGCAAGAGATCTACGAGGAACACTCGGACTACATACATCAGCTTGGCACAATGCGCCTTACAGATCTTATGCAGGAGCTGTCGATCCTCAAATGGGACTTGAAATTGTTCGAAAATGAAATTACGTTTAACGGGAATACTTCTCTAAATGCAGTAAGAAGAAAGGAAAGAACCTCTGAGAAACTCATTGCGGTTGAAAAAGAGATTCGTATCAGGACCGGCCTCGATCATCAGTAAACTTCCGTTGAGTTAGTCGATTCTCCCCACTCAGTTTGTACACCTTTCGCCTAAATCTTGACAGCTTGATGCGTTCTTCCCATTAACCCCTTCCTTATTGCTTGAACTCTTTGATAAGTAGGATGCCTCTCTTAGAAGAAAAGTAGTATTGACGTTAGCGCCATTTCTCGCAGTAAATAGCAACTAGTAGTAAGATATCGATCGT
This sequence comes from Nitrososphaerales archaeon, assembly GCA_030036955.1. Classification (GTDB taxonomy): domain Archaea; phylum Thermoproteota; class Nitrososphaeria; order Nitrososphaerales; family CADDZS01; genus JASHOD01. The sequence goes on along the minus strand of JASHSF010000221.1, from coordinate 7,412 downwards.
AGCCGAGTCCAACGACTTGGGAGCGACGAATTTTCCAAACTCCCAGAAAATTCAAAAGCTCTACCCAACAAGAGAGAAGTTGAGGAGCTCATGGCGAAATCTCGTCAATCAACAAAATTTTGCGACTGGACCTATGGCGCGATAGGATTCACCGAAGAACTATCGAAATAATCCTGAGGCTGCAAACGAATCTAATCTGATTCAGAAAAACGCGGATCCATTCTACTTCAATTTCTGAAATAGGCAGGATTAGCGGAATTTCAAATCCGGCGATTAGGAGCGCGAAGGATGGGAGCTAAAAAGTGTAGGGTAGAACTATGTCAGGCTCGAGACCAGAACCGCGGCATCTTTGGCACCTTTTGGGAAACGTGCTGCCGGAAGGATTTGCAACCCACCTTTTTCCCCTGCATTCATGGCAAATTCTTGAGGACAAATCGAGCACAAAGTCATCCCGGAAAACGGGAAGATAAACAGCTATTACGGCAACCGATACTATGAATTTCAGATAGATCACGCATCCATTTCGGTTTGATTTCATAGTAATCTAGGATTGTTCTCGGAAATTCGCTATTAGCCGGGCGCACTCAAATTGCTCAGAGGTGAGAAGATACGTCAATCACAAGCTCAGGGTCAGGAAATTGGTTCCAGCCTAGCAAACGCAACGTGATCATCGTTGCTTTGCTCGCTATACTGACCATAGCGGCTCTCGTTTCGGTTGCGGCTTTCGCGCAGTCGCCGACTACGACCACAACGACAAGTAATTCTGGAAACTTTGCGGGTACAGGCACATCATCGGGCACGACTCACAACTGTCCGAATATGGGTTCGCAAGGAACATCCGCTTCAAGTAGCAGCACAACATGATCAAAGGGAGGGCGAGCGCGAATCGCCCTTCCTTTCGAGGTCACCGGGCCTAGAAATTTCAAAACGATTCTCCCTATATCGAAATTCTGAATGGCCTGTTAAATACGGGGAATTGTATGGTTTTGCAGTACGTACTGTAAAAACTAGAAGCCGAGGGTGTGAAAGTGCAGAAAGATAGCTTTGAGCGGCGAAAAAAGGAGTTTCTTGTCCTAGGCGTTGGCATCCTGATGCTTGGAATCTCCGTCTATTTCGCGATCAGTTATCTTACTGCAGAACTCCAGTTTCCGATCTTGCTCTTCTCGTTTGGTACATTGATCCTAATCTCTCGCCGGATACTGAAACTCGAAGGGTACTTTATTTCAGCGCGAGAAAGTTGGAGCTCCGAGCTCGCGAGGTTCCGGGAGCAAAACAAGTAACTCCAAAGTTTTTCCAGATCGTCAAAATTAGAAAATCTTATTTTGAGTATTACCTGAATACCATTTCATGATGGGTTCGCAAACGCAAAATCTGTTCAAGTACGAATTTGTTACTTTCTTTACTTGGTGGTGGGGGCTAGCTCTGCTGTACCTCACGTACCAAGCAGACAAAGCATCCGTTGGGGCATCAACGTACGAATCATACCTTGGACTGGGCATCATTCTGCTTGCAATAGGGCTCTACTCGCTCATCTTGCGCGCCCGAGCCGTTATGGATGATCGCAGAAAATTCGCCCAGGCGACGCAGATAACTCCTTGATTTAATTCATTTGAGACCTTAACAATCAGGGAACTTAGCTCAGTCGCACGAGCTCCCTCTGAGCATCTCCATCCAATGGAGATAGCACTACTGCCGTTCCAAAGGCTATTATTTCATCCATGGTCGTGCCCATTTCCGTAGAGTCGAACATTACGCTGAGCACCGCGTTGCCTCCGACGCTACTTGCTTGATCAGCCATTCGATCAAGCGCCTGTTGCCTTGCCTGATGCGCCATTTCGGTGTACTGGTTGATGTCGCCGCCCCCGGTCGTTCTGAGACCGGCGATAATGTTTCCTCCAATCCCTCTAGATCTGAGTGTAATTCCATAGACGATTCCGAGCAGTTTATCGATTTTGTATCCAGGCGCATAGTTCGAGGTAAGGAGCAAAATCGGAGGGCGAGGTTGAACTGGCGGAACTGTGGGGACCGAGCTCACAGGAGCTTGAGGAGGCGGAGTCGACGGCGCGGAAGTAACAGAACTCGCCGGAGCTGAGGGCGGACTAGCCGGTCGCAAAGGAGATCCACAGTACGGACAGAACGTGGATCCGTCCGCCACTTGCTTTCCGCAATTTGTGCAGAACAAATTAAGTTCGCCGGAGTTAGGCAGACTCTAGTCGGGCTTGCAAGCAGTCAAAGAGCTGCTTGATTATCTTCTGCGCCTGGCTTGCAATTAGGCGTTGCCCAACTGAGGCGATTCTTCCGCCAATCTTCGCATCAGCCTTCCATTTCATCGACGTTCCCCCGTCGGTTGCATCGGAGAGATCCATCCACATTTCTATATCGACCGTGCTTCCAATCCCTGTTCCATGTCCATTGAGCTTCGCATGGCTCATCTCGTTTTTCTCTACGACCGTAAAGTGGAATGTAAAATCTCCCCGTATGAATGAAACACCAGCTTTCATGACTGCGGTAAAGTCATCCGGCGACTTTACGTCCAGCTTTTGAAGATCTGGCATGCATTTTGAGATCTCGTTGGGATCTAGCGCAAGCTTCCATACTTTATCTCGAGATGCCTTGACGTTGAACGTACCTTCAAACTCCAAACTAACTTATTCAATCTCCTTTTTCGATTGGGCTTTCTTGCGCGGAGACTTATCTAAAGATTAGCCTTCGGGTAAGAAATCCAAACAATAATTTTAGAGTGAGTTAGGCTTTCTGTTCGGGAAGAGGAGCTTTAGCTCCCTGCTCTTCGGATTTGTCTTGCGCTTTCGGCGCCTTCGCTTCCTGCATCTTCTTTGCTGCCGCCTTGATCGATTTTACAATGTTGACGTATCCCGTACACCTGCAAAGGTTGCCCTCGATTCCTCTACGAATTTCATCCTCTGTCGGATCCGGGTTTCTCTGCAGCAAGAAAAGTCCGGCTATAAGCATTCCCGGAGTGCAATAACCGCACTGCAATCCGTGGTTTTCCCAAAAGGCTTCTTGGATCGGGTGGAGCTTCTCACCGTCGGCGAGGCCCTCGACTGTTAGAATGTTAGCGCCTTGAGCCTGGATCGCGAGGATCATGCATGATTTTTGCGCTGTGCCGTTGTACATTATCGTACAGGCGCCGCAGTGCCCGGTGTCGCATCCGATGTGTGTGCCTGTTAGATTTAGGTCATCGCGAATGAAGTGGACGAGCAAAGTTCTTGGTTCGACCATCCCGCTGTACTCTTTGCCGTTTATTTTGAGAGTGACCTGCACCATGTTCGGAGGTTTGTACGTGCCTTGCGCCATCATCTTGTTACTTCACCCTGCTCATTGCGAGCTTTACTGATCTCTTTGTAAAAACCTTAATCATTTCGAGGCGGTATTCCCGGCTTCCGTGCATGTCCGATGGTGGATCCGCTCCTTCTGCCTCCCTTTGCGAAGCTTCGACTATTGTCTTTTCATCCATAGTCTTTCCCTTGAGGTACTCTTCGGCATTCTTGAACCTGATGGGAGTCGAGGCAACTGAACCAAGTGCAATGCGCACGTCCTTGCATACGTTGTTCGTCGTATCCATCGCTATAACTACCCCACAGCTCGTAATCGCAAAGTCTCCTTCGCGCCTAGAGTGTTTGATGTAGCCAGAGCCGGATTTTGGGAGGAAGTACGGGATCTTGATTTGGGTCAGAACTTCATCGTGCTCTATGGAAGTCGTGAAAACGTCAACGAACATGTCCTTGGGAAGAATCTCCCTTTTCCCGCTGGATCCCTCGACTACAAAGTGTGCGTCAGCCGCGAGAAGAGCCGTAGGAAGATCTGCTGCAGGATCTGCGTGACATGCGCTGCCTCCAATAGTTCCTCGATTTCTAATCTGCTGGTCGCCGATTTTGCTCGCCGCGTCCGAAAGTAGAGTAAATTTCTCCCGAATAACTTGGCTGTTCTCCACCAAATCGTGGATGGTTAGCGCTCCAATTGCAAGGTGGTCTTTGTCCTCTCTGATGTAAGAGAGTCCCTCGAGGTTTGTGATGTCTATAATGTTCTTTGGGGCAGCGAGGCGTAGTTTCATGAGAGCGAGGAGGCTCTGCCCACCCGCGAGGACTTTTGGCTCTTCCTTTGTCTTGAGAAGGTCGATAGTCTCGTTCAAGGTTCTCGGCGAATAATACTCAAATTGTTTGGGAGTCAAAAAAAGACCTCAAGAAAGTAAATTGAAGCGGAAAATGCTTTGAGATTATTTCAAGGTTTTGCCTTTTACCGGTGCTTTAATTCGAATTTTTTCAGAATTTTCAAAATCACTAAATGCTTAAATGCAAATTCGAGGATTTTGATCTACAACGGACTGAATAACTAACCATTGATGTTTGGTGTTTATCTTGAGTCAAGAGAAGAGTATTGTAAAATATCTAGTAAAATTAAGATTTGAAGTAGAGGGAGTAGTTGAGAAAGCAGATCTAATAGGCGCAATCTTCGGGCAAACAGAAGGCCTTTTTGGGCCGGAAATGAACCTGCAGGAGCTCCAAAAGACCTGGAAGGTTGGTCGCATAGAAATCAATCTGCAATCAAACAACGGCAGAACCAACGGAGAGGTGCTCATTCCGATGAGCACCGACGTATCTACGTGCGCGCTCATCGCGGCGGCTGTCGAAAACGTTGACAAGGTAGGCCCTTGCGCGGCGCATTTCACCCTGCTTGGAATAAACGATGTTCGAGCCGACAGGCGCAAAGTCATAGTAGATCGCGCAAAGTCCATAATGAAAGACTGGGCGTCAAAGACAACGAGCGAAGGAGAAGAATCGCTCAAGGACATTGTGGACTCTGCAAAGCGCGGTCGTCTGATCAGCTACGGCAGGGAGGGACTGCCAGCAGGACCTGCTGTCGATTCATCTGACACTTTGTATGTTGTGGAAGGGAGGGCCGATATCATCAATCTGCTGCGAGCGGGAATTGAAAATACAATTGCGGTCGAAGGAACGAGCATTCCTGACACTGTAAAAGAGCTAGGTAAGAAGAGAACGCTGTACGCGTTCCTTGATGGCGACAGGGGCGGAGATTTGATCTTGAAAGAACTCTCGCAGGTCGCGAGTGTTGATCAAGTGTTTAGAGCACCTCGCGGAAGAGAGGTCGAAGAGCTGACCCCCGTGGAGATTCTGGAGATCCTTGGAGAGAGACCCTCGCCCGGTCGCGAAGAAGGCGAGGAACCAATAGCTCCCATGGAAAGGGAAGAACGGCCAAGGGAACGCAGAGACAAGTACGATAGGAACCGTGGGAGAGATCGCTACGAACGTAGGGACAGGCGTCCCCAGCGCGATAGAGACGACAGGTATCGCGACGAAGAAAGAAGACCACCGCGCCATGAAGAAAGGGTTAAGCAGGAGCTTCCTCCGCCGCCGCCTCTCGAACCAGCTGTCTCAGAGAAAGTGAAAAGCGAATTTCCTTCGATCAACGGTACTCTAGAGGCAGTTCTTTACGATACAGAGCTGAAAGAAGTTGCCCGCATGCCTGTGAACGAGCTCGTCTCGAAGATTGGAGATTCGCAAGGGGCGAAGATTCTCGTCTTTGATGGCATTGTCACGCAGAGACTCGTTGATGCGAGCTCAAAGGTCGGAGTCGCGACTGTCGTGGGTCACAGAGCAGGCGAGATCCAAGAAAAACCCAATGAAGTCTCGATCTACAGCTTCAAGGATCTTGGACTCGAATAAGTTACGCAAAGATCTATTTCAGAAAAGATGAGCATCAGGCGAGCGACGCATGAAGACGTTCGCTCGCTGTTCGAAATAGATCGTTCAGTCATACCAAATCACAATCGGCTCGAATGCATTGAAAGTTCAATCTCGAATCGAAACTGTCTCCTAGCGAAGCTGGGAAATATACCTGCGGGTTTTGCGATATACGACCAAGGATCTTTTTTTGGCCAGACATTTATCTGGCTCCGAGTTACCTCCCCCCAATTTCGGAGACAAGGAGTTGAGTCCTCCCTCATCCTGCGAATTGCTCATCTTTGCAAGACGAAAAAATTGTTCACTTCCACGAACCAATCAAACAAAGCGATGCAGGGAGTTACGAAGAAGCTCCGTTTCAAGCGCTGCGGGAGGCTGAGTGGCATTGATCCGGGCGATCCCGAAATTTTTACGTGAAGCACCTCGGAAGGAATAAGCAAGTATGATTATCCACAGGGTGGATACACGCCACGATCTAGCAACGCTTACCCCCGAGCAACCAGACGATTTGTGGACGCTGCGCCGCATAATTTCAAAAGACGATCTCGTCGCAGGCGAATCGTCGAGGGTCATCAAGGAAACTAGCGAATATGCTCGTCCCGACAAGGAAAGGGTGAAGGTTACCGTTACGATTCAGGTTGAGCAGGCAAGGCTCGACAGCACTCTATCCAGACTTCGAATTACCGGAAAAATAGTTGACATTTCAAACGACGTCTTGACAAAGAACGCCTTTCACTCTCTCACGATTTCTGAGGGCAGAAGGGTATCCATCAGAAAACCCAACGGTTTCACACCGGTCGAGCTAAAGCTGATCGAAGGCTCCAAGGGGGAGAGGGATTCGTACGCCATCGTGGCAATCGACATGCGGGAAGCAGGCATCGGCGTCGTGAAGGGCACGCACCTTCAGATCCTTCCAACAGTTGAATCTGGTGTTTCCGGAAAGATGTATCAAGAATCAAGGAGCAAACCCACGAATTATTTTGTTAAAGTCGCGGATGCCCTAGCTGTAGTTTATCCTCCTCAAGCTACGGTGTACGTACTCGGCCCGGGGAACACGAAGAATGGCTTCGCAAATTTTCTGCTTCAAAACAGAAAAGAATTTTCAAGCGCAATGCCCCTCGAAGGGAGCGACGTCGCGGGAGAAGATGGAGTATACGTAGCCATCAGAAATCCAAATCTCCAGAGCGCTCTAGGGGAGAGCAGGCTTGCGAGAGCGTCCAAAATTCTTCAAGAAGTAATGAGGCGCATATCACTCGGAGATTCTCGTATAGCACTTGCGTTCAAAGATAATCTAAACGCCGCAATGCAAGGCGCCACCGAATCGCTTCTCGTTTCCGAAAAGATTTTTTCGCTAAAAGACGTTGACGAGGAGTCGCTCGTTAAGCTGCTGAATACTGTCGAAGAGTACAGAGGAGAAACTTTTCTCCTCGACTCTTCAACTGACTTAGGCGAACAAACAAATTCTCTTGGAGCTGTGGTCGGCTTGCTTCGCTTTCCGGTTCGCGCGATCTCACCACAGTGACAGAAAATCTCGCCATTGAGTCCGATCTATCAGAGTCAAATTACTCAAGACAACGGCTCACGGTGTCAGCGCCTAAATCTTTACACTATCGGGCTGATGGTAGAGAATATTGATTTACATCTCGGATACTGATATTGAAAGGAAGAATGAAACTGGTTGACGAATAGTCT
>JASHSF010000220.1 GCA_030036955.1 Nitrososphaerales archaeon | reverse complement strand
AACCCGCTATAGTTTCTTTGCATCCGCATGAAACCAGAAAAAAACTAGAGCAATTTTAGAGCTGGATAGATATTCAAGCTGCTATTACAAGATAGCAGAGCGATTGATTGGATCACACTGAAAGTAATTCGGAGTTTTCTTCCGGTTACTCCAGAGCGCCAGAAAGCGTTTCAGGCGAGCTCTCAACGACCAGATTTCGAACAGGTTGGATCAAGTCATCGAAAATGTCCAAGTCATTATTTTGTCAGCCGAGTTGTTGAAGGACGAACTAAGATCCGAACCGGATTCAAAAGTTGCAATGCTAGATATGATCGATCAAATTATTCGCATTGCTGATGACAATACAAAACTCGTAGCGGAATCAGGAAAAAAGTCAAAGAGATGGGCGGACGACGGAGTAAAAGTGACTAGGAAATGGCGACAGGAATTGATCACTCTGGAAATTTTTCTTCGACGGCAGGTCAATACGGCAGGATTTTTAGCACTGAGACTTTTTCATGAGAAATTCAAACGTTTGTCGCAGAAGACTTAAAAAGCAAAATTAGTCGCTGTACTCTTTACTTTAGGTGCGTAGTGTAAATTATGGCAGACAAGCCTCACTTGAATCTGATCGTCACTGGTCACGTCGACCACGGCAAATCAACTACAATGGGACATTTCCTATTTGACATGGGAGCAGTGGACCAGAGAACTATCGACGAATATGCAAAAGAATCTGAGAAGACTGGCAAGGGTGATACTTTCAAGTACGCTTGGGTAATGGACAGCCTCAAAGACGAAAGGGAAAGAGGCGTTACTATCGATCTTGCTTTTCAAAGGTTTGAGACGGCAAAGTACTCCTTCACTCTGATTGATGCACCCGGCCACCGGGATTTTATCAAGAACATGATTACGGGCGCGTCAGAAGCTGATTGCGCTGTTATCCTGGTGTCCGCAAGGAAAGGAGAGACAGAAGTAGGCACCGGCTCTGGGGGTCAGACTCGCGAGCACGCGTTTCTTTTGAAGACCCTTGGAGTCAACCAAGTCGTCGTTTTGATAAACAAGATGGACGACCCAATCGTCAATTACAGCGAAGACCGCTACAACGAAGTAAAAGCGGACATGGAAAAACTTCTGAAGACTGTGGGTTTCAACCTGACAAAGATCCGCTTCATTCCAGTATCAGGCTGGATGGGAGACAACCTTGTCAAAAAGAGCGAGAAGATGGCTTGGTACAAGGGTCCGACTCTGAAGGAAGCTCTCGACGAATTCGAAGTTCCAAAGCCTCCGACAGACAAGCCGCTCAGGATACCACTCCAAGACGTTTACACAATAACTGGAGTCGGGACCGTTCCTGTGGGAAGAGTCGAAACTGGAAAAATGCGAGTTGGCGACCAAGTAATCGTAATGCCCGAGGGCGCTGTAGCCGAGGTAAAATCGATCGAGACTCACCACACTCCGATGCAAGAAGCAATTGCAGGTGATAACATCGGATTCAATTTGAGAGGAATAGGCAAGGGCGAAATCAAGAGAGGTTCGGTACTAGGCCCGGCATCGAATCCGCCGACAATTGCAAAAGCCTTTAGGGCGCAAATAATCGTGGTTCATCATCCTACTGCAATAGCGCCGGGTTACACCCCGGTACTCCATGCGCACACGGCGCAAGTCGCTGCTACAATCTCAGATATCGAAGCGAAGCTCGACCCCAGAACAGGTCAGCCCACCGAGGAAAAGCCAAAGTCGATCAAGACTGGAGATTCTGCGATTGTAATCATAAAGCCGCTCAGACCCGTTTGCATTGAGACCTTCAAAGAGTTCCCAGAACTCGGAAGATTTGCCTTGCGAGATATGGGCACCACGATCGCAGCGGGCGTCGTTCGAGAAATCACAGAAAAGGGTGTGGCGGAGAAAGGCAAGACAGTAGCCGCAAAGGTCGCCTAGAAATCATCCCCTCCCGACACTTTTTGTATTTATTGCGTGCCAGTGGTGGATCTTTTTTCTTTGCTGCAGATCAAGCTTAGTTCGCCTTAACCTGCCGCAAGGTGAAGCGCCCAATTCTTGGATCGGAAATCGGACAATCACACTCACATTCTGTTCGATCCCCTTGAGCAGATGATTGAAGGGGCGGCTCAAAGAGGAATAAAGAGCATCTCGATTACCGAACACATTTCCCAAATAAAGGAAATTCGCGGTTCCGTAAATTTTAGGTCAACGCATTCAAGTGGGCGAATTTTTCAAAATCTCGATGAATACTTGCAAGAGTTTTCGTCGCTTCAGAAGTACATAGACTCAAAGTCTTCAGCGAATGTAAGGAAGGGACTTGAGGTTGATTACATACCCGGTTACGAAAAGGAGATTTCAAGATTTGTAAATTCTTACAGGTGGGATATAATTTTACGATCCGTTCACGAACTGAGCGACGGATCTGACGTCGAAGCGAAGTTCGATCCTCAATCGAGTTCTATGCGCGCAAGGAGATGGACTGAATACATCGGAACGGAAATAGCGCTAGTAAAAGAAAGCGAAATTCGCTTCGATGTTCTAACCCACCCCATTCGAATGCTGGTTGGAACTCCGGTGACTGAAGAGGAATTGTTAGAACTCTTACAAGAGCTTGCAGAAGCCTGCAGGACAGAAAAAAGGGCAATTGAGCTCAACGGAAAAGATCTTACCACGCATCCGAGACACGTGGCAGTCTTGGCTAAAGCTTGCAGCCAAGCTGGTTGCTCGATAAGCTTTGGTTCTGACGCTCACCACTCAAACGAAATTGCGAGGGGTTACGAGCGGGCGCGAGAGCTAGCAGAGAGCTTCAATCTAAACTTCATTACTTGACACGAGACCTCTAGCTATTGCCATCCAAGCTGCAGCTACGTTATCCGGATTGTAACCTCCGCCGCCCATCGCCAAGAGACGCCCCTTGCACAATTCGTGAGAAAGCTTATGCAATTTTTTTACCGCATATGAGTGGACCGCCGCACTGTATTCAAGATGGGTAATAGGGTCACCACGTAAACCATCGGCCCCGCACTGCAGGAAAATGAACTCCGGTTCAGAATTTCGGACAAAATCTGCGATCCTATCGAACGCTTCGAAGAAAGGTCCATCGCCCGAACCGGGCTCAAGCGGAAGATTTAGCTTTGTTCCCTTAGCCTTGCCTCTTCCGATTTCGTGCGCAAACCCCGTCCCCGGATAAAGGAAACGACCATCCTCATGGATGTCGCCGATAAAGACTGATGGATTTTCTTCAAAACCATAGAACACCCCGTCTCCGTGGTGCGCGTCGATATCAACGTAGGCTACTCGTGCTATTCCAAAATCCTTTAGCGCTTTTGCGATAGCTATCGCGGCATCATTGAAAACGCAAAATCCTCCAGCTCTATCACGTCGCGCATGGTGCAAGCCTCCGATCGGATTGAAAAAATGTTCGCAACTTCCTTCTAGTATGCTCGCTAATCCGGTGACGGTACAGCCAACCGTAACGAGCGACGCTTCGTAAACGCCCGGAAATGCTGGTGTGTCACCGTAATCTAAGAAACCCGTACCAATCTTCGAGCGCTGTTTTACGAAATCAACGTATTCCTTGGTGTGGAAGAGTAAAAGATCACCTTCATCCGCGGCTACAGGTTCGACCAGCTTCGCTCTATCATTTTGTTGGAGGAATTCTCGAAGTTCCTGGGAAAACTTTGCAATCCGAGAAGAATTAAGAGGGTGGCCGTTCGGAAAAGAATACTTCAGCGATCCCTCACCGAACGAGATTCCCGCAGAACAGTAAGATTTAGTCATCGAGCTTTACCCTCAACAGTTACTTGAAAATAACTCAATTCTATAAAATCAAAATAAGCTTCGCACATTAGGTCCGGCGCATGCCAGCAGGAACAAAGCGAAACGCGCTAATAGAGCTGTTTTACACTACCTTTAACGAGTCGGCAGACTAAACTTTACTGAAATTAGGAGTCCACAATGTCAGATAATGGGAATTTGCTCGGCAGTTCTGAATTTCTAAAAGGGATGAATATTCACGCTGCCGAAGGACGAGCTTTTACCCTTGAGCTCATTGAATTTCTGAAAAAGACTCCGATCGAGTGGGTCAGAATTCATCCCCTTCCTACGCGGCGTTTGCGAACTAAGGGAATGACTGGCCTATCTTATCTCGACGCAGTTGAGAAATTCGCTCAGGCAGGTTTCAATCTTATTCTTCCTATAGATGTGGGAGTTAAGGAAAACGTTGGCATAATAACAGGCAACCATCTTCACAAATTTGTCGATGAGTCGTACGGCGAATCTTTCAGAGCAGTCAAACAGATCGAGACAAGATTATCGCGCTTCAAAGATCTCAAGATCATCTATGGCATCGAAAATGAGATCGATACAAAGGAATGGATTATTCAATCCTTGCCTACGATCGCCTGGCGGGAAGATACTGCCACGTGGTTAAGGCTGTCCACGAATGAGGATCTCAAGTACAAGCGCCTTGGATACATTCTCGAGGCAATAAAGGAGGCAGCTCCAGATCGTCCTACAATGATTAACGTCGAAGCCGACGATCCAGCTGATGATTGGACGAGCTCTACAGCCTTCATGGTTGCTGCCCAGACAGTAGCTTCGAGCCTCCATTTACTTGAAAAAGACGCTAGGACCCGTATGAACAATTATCGGATCGATGTCGCGACGGCTCTTTCTCGATTACGCGATTTCGATATCATTGGACTTGACAACTACCCAAATTATTTTACCAAGCTCCCACCGCGAGGTAGCGAGATTGGAGAAAAGGTCAACAACGTCGCGAAGCGGACCCACAAGCCTGTTATCAATTTGGAGTTTGGATATACAACGACCGGCAGGGGAACGAAACCCATCAACGTCTTCCGCGGTTCAAGAACAAGCGATCCAAACTCTGATCGAGACCATTCCTTCCAGCTCTCTCCTGAGGATAATCAGAAGAAATTTTTCGTGAATGCGCTCTCATCCATTGAAAGCTCTTCGAGCCAGGGGACCTTTCCATGGGTGCTGATGATCGACCCTGCTAGCGGGGACAGGCCCCCCGAGGAGAAAGGTTTCACCTTGCTGAAAATAGGATCAAACAGAATGCTGGAACCGGTAGCTGCATTCAACTACTACATTTCTTGGCTGGAGACGATCAAGTCAAAGGAACTCGCCCCATTGGAATCGCAGACTGAAATCGTGGAAGAAAAAGTGCCTTCAGAAAGAAAGACAGCATGATTCTCTCTTCCGAAGAGAATCGAAAGAGAGCAAAAAATATCCTGATGACTAACCGATAAGCCTTTAACGGCCATTGGTCATGTTTTGTTATTCCGCGTGTTGTGCACAAGCACTCACCGCGTTAAAAAATTTTCAGTGAATATGATATGGCACAGTTTGCAAGGGTAAAAGTAACCAGCACAAACCTTCAGGGACTCGAGGGGGTTTGCAAGGACATTATGGATATCACTGAGAAGACGGGTGTAAAGACTCGCGGACCTCAACCACTCCCCACTAAGCGTCTCAATATCAGCACCATGAAATCTCCAAACGGCGAGGGGACAAAAACCTGGGATAAGTGGGAGATGCGAATTCACAGGCGTTTGATTGATCTTGATGCCGACGACAGAACGATGCGCCAGCTAATGCGCCTTCGCGTCCCAGAAGACGTATTCATCGAAGTCAATCTTTCTACAAAGTAAAGCCAGAAAGGGCTTATAGCTTTGACACTACCTGCAAAAACTCCACGGAATTGTATTCGAAAATAGTTCGGACTGTACAGTAGCACAGTCCCCTCGTTCATGCATGCGATTTTCTAATTTCTGAATTTACTTTTCTTTCGCTGAGAGCCACCATTCAAGGTATTCGCTCTGCTGCTGCTTACGCTTGCGGTACTCATCTGGCCCCGCTCGCTGCCTGTCTTTGATGTTCATGAGCTCGTCTTTGGTGACATAAAGACCGCAACCCTTGCATGCGTATCTTTTTGTCGCAGAATCATAGAAAAACGCTGCACCGCATTCTGGACACGATTGCTCTGGCATAGCAAAAGATCAACTCTCCCGGTTGCCAATTAAACCTTTCCGGCCGTCTTCGACAGAATCTTGATTTACATGATCCTCTTTCCGAGCGAAGAAAGAATAAGCTCAACGGCGAGCTCCGCAGTTGCATTCTGCTCGTCGAGGATCGGATTGACTTCTACCATTTCGATCGACTCCATGATTTTGGTTTCGAAGATCATTTCCATTGCAAGGTGAGCCTCTCTGTATGTAACGCCCCCGCGCACCGGCGTCCCAACTCCCGGGGCATAAGAGGGGTCAACGACGTCAAGGTCGAAGCTCACGTGAAAATTATCTTTTAGTCCGCGAGATGCGACGTTAATAGCGCGGGTCATAACTTCCTGCATGCCGAGACGATCGATGTCGGCCATCGAGAAGACGCGAATCTTGTTCTGCACGAGATTTATTCGCTCCTGCGGATCTAGCTCTCTTGCTCCAACTATAGCAATCCGGGATGGGTCAACGCTTCTAGCGGGCCACGGTGGAGATGGGAACCATTTGATGCCGAGTCCCGCCGAAATCGCAAGGCTCATTCCGTGTATATTGCCGCTAGGGGTAATGTCCGGCGTGTTAAAATCGCCATGCGCATCAAGCCACAGGACTCCTGTTTCCCTGTTGCTTCTTCCCTGGTAGACGCCCGCAAGGGTTCCGATCGCGATAGAGTGATCTCCTCCGAGAACCAGCGGTAGCGAACCTCGACTCATTACCTTGGCGACTGTCTTTGCAACGTCGAGCGACGCCTCGCTGACTTCGGGCAGGTATTTTGCACTCGGGTTCTTTACCCTTGTTTCCTCCGGAATTGGAACGGAGACATTACCCACATCTTTGACGTCGTGTCCTAATTTCTTTAGGCGCTCAGACAGTCCAGCTATGCGTATCGCGGAAGGGCCCATATCAACGCCTCTGTGATCCGCGCCTAAATCCAGAGGAACACCAATTATCTCAATGTTAGTCATTTTCTTAATTCGGGATTTTTGTTGTTCATAGCAATCATATCATCTTTTGCTCGGCCGGAAAAATTTCGCCTAGAGAGACTTATAGAGTGCACTCAGCTTTCGAGCTTTTGATTGTCTCTCGAACTGAGTGCTCGACTAGCGCGTCCCTCTGACCATCGTTCGCTTGTGAATCTATGCAAGAGATCTGTAGGATTTGACGATTACGCGATTCAAAGGCTGAAGTCAGTTGTCGAAGACGGAGGCTTATTTGTGGTGGTTACAAGAAGAAAAATCATTGCCATGTCCAATTTCACCTCCGCAATAGACGGGACTGGTTGGCTCAGCATGGCACGCACCCATCCTGACTATAGGGGACTAGGCATTGCGCAGTTCATGCAAAACGAAATTGGAGATTATGCTGAAAGTAAGAAGATTCACACTCTAAGGTTTTGGATCTCGTCTACAAACACTTCTTCGTTACGCGCTGCTAGGAAAGGAAAATTCAACCCTGTAGCAGATTTCACACACGTCTCTGCTCATCTTAGATATCGGAAGAATAGATTTCGCGGCTGCCGATGCAAGAAATTAAATGAATCTCAGCTTCAAAAGTCGAACTATATTCCGGAGCTATCAAAATCCAAGTATCTCGAAATGATGAACGGTTATTTTTCTTACAAGAACACCTTTGCAAGGTTAGGAGCAAATGTCTTAGAATCGATTCCAGGAAGGGAGCTTTACTTTTCAAAGGATATTGGTTTCATTTTGACGTCGCCAAGGCACGAGCATAATGGGTGGCAAAGCGACTTTTCTCCCCTACTTGGATCTAAAAGAGTAATTTTTAGTCGAATCTGTGAAGAAGCGAGATCGATCTGCGTAGAAGATTTAGGAGGCTACATTCCTTTTGACAACTCGATTAGGAAATTCGCAAACGATTCCGGCTTTTCTGTGGATCCGTGGGGGATTCACTGCATTCTGTTCGAGAAAGAGATCTAGGCTAATTTCGGACGAATTAACTGATCCGTGTTTGCTGTTCAAAGAGGAGCAAAGAAATGCGAAGACCTCTAAGGAAATCCATCTTCTCTCAAGTGTAAAAAGCTAGATTCTAAATACTTGCAGGCCAATAATGCACGCGGGCGGGGCAAAGCACTTTGAACGCACAAACCAAACTCGAAAACGATACTGCCTCCTGCCAGAGATGCGGGGAGCAGGTTCAGAAGGGAAAGCTAGGCACGATTTCATTCAAAGATACGAACTACCATTTCTGCGAGCGCTGTTTCAAGGCGGTCTTCAAGTACGATCCTTCCATGAAAACGGTCGACCAGATTTGGAACGACAATGGAAAGACAGTACCCTTTGCCGTCAGGAGCTCGAACTGGCACAAGTCAACCTACATGCTCATTAGGGAAGCCAAAGCTTCGACCGCGAATAAGAATGGATCAAAGCCAAAGACCGTTTACATTGGAGACTTTTTCTTGAGAGGAGACCTCAAAGAGCAAAACCATGTCGTGGGAAAGGCAAACCATTTCATCTGGACGCCATGGAGTGCTGAGCTCGCGGAAAAGTACAAAGAGCCCGTACCCGAAGATAACGGCGAACCTATTGCAGTAGCTCAAGTCCAGTAGCAGTTTCAACTAATCTGCCACGATGGATATTTGGACACTATGGATCTCGCCCTAAACCCCTCAAAAAGCGGGCTTTAAGGAACCAAATCTAGATTGAAGTTTCTCCTGTTTTGCGTCGGTAAAAATGGTTCTGCAAGTGCGGGCCAGGCCGATCGGAATCATGTACTGAGATGGATGTTACATTCGCATTAGAATTCGCAATAGAATTCGCAATAGTTAAGAGGACTCAAAACGGCCCGCAAGCCAAGGAAAAAACCTCTAGATGCTGACCTGTCCAAAATGCGGAATGAATGTGCCGGACGACAATGCACAATTTTGTCCAAATTGTGGAGCTACCCTGCCAAGGGTTAATACATCAACGCCTCCCTCGCCTCCGATGACCACGCCTCCTCCAGCGCCTTTTCCTACGACTTCGTATTCTGCTAGCGGAAAGGCAACCTTCTCCGAAGCAGTCAGAATGAGACAGAGAACTGACAGAATATTGTCTCCTGCTTGGATTCTGATTCCGCTTATTGGTATAGTCGCCGCCTTTGTGGGAATCCTAGCAACGGTTTCACTTCACACCGGATTCGGGCTCGCCCTCCCTCTTGATTTCGTGGGACTAATACTCGAGTTTCTTTTCTGGTACTTCTTGATTTCGAGAAGGAATAATCACTTTGCAAGAGATGTCTCGGTCAGGCAGGGACTGATCGAATATCTGGGGCAATCGTTTGCGGCCATGGGAAGATCGAACGAGATAAGCACGGAGCTAGCTACAATGAATGCAATTCACGGTGAGGCAAATGCCGAAGAGCGGGAAAAGTCCGCGGTGCTCTGGATCGTTTTATCCATTATTACCCTTGGAATAGCTGGACTGTACGTTCTTTACTTTCTTACTAAGGACCCCTACAAGCACGACAGACGTCAGCAATCTTTCATGCAGCAGGTTCAGCAGGGATTTTCGAAACTAGGAAAGCCCGTGGTAAATCCGTCTTGGAACGCTCTACCGGACAGAAGCTACATTGTGTATTTGATCGTGGACATCATTACTCTGGGGCTCTTCGGATTTTATTGGTACTACGTGCTGATTAAGGATATGAACGGGCATTTCAAGAATCAGTGGCAGCTAGAGGACAGCCTTCTCGCTGTTATGTAGGACGTACTCGCCACTGATTTTAGATCTGTTCGTTGCGGGCGTATTTGAGAGATTTTTTCCCTCACCCAGCTACGAATGAAATATTGGAAAATCAGCTGCGAAGATCTGTTGGCCTGATTTTCGAAGATAAAGATCTTTTGGAATAATGTCACAATTTGACTTTCCTTGAGGGCCAAGTAAGAGTATTTTCAATACGCTTATTTGTAAAGACCTCTTTGAAACAATCAGACAATAGTAAATGCAATCCGAAACAGCGACAGATAACGATTCAATCCTTGAAGAGCTGAAGAAGATTCGCGTACTGCTTACTCCTCCTCCTACTCCGACTCCCAAAGGAATCAAGAATGAATTCCTGGCATTTCTTGCCCAGTACAAGGTTCTCGGAATGGCTGTTGCTTTCATTATAGGACTTTATCTTGGCGTTGTTGTAGCAGATCTCGCAACAGACTTGATACTTCCCGGTATCGGCGTCCTATTCCCAGGACTAGGAAATCTAGCTACCTACAGCCCGAGTTATCACAGTCAAGTATTCGGCATCGGTCCGTTCATAGGCGCCGTACTGACTTTCATAATCATAGCCTTCGTTATTTTCCTCATCGTAAAAATAGCCACAAGCTGGGGACTGAACAAGTAGTCCCTCTCCTCTTATGGGGGAAGGGCTAGAACGCGACTGCTCCCAGCACAAATCCGATTATCCAAGAGATCGGAAACCCAAGAAAGTAGTAGGAGAAGTATCTCGACTCCGTTGCCAGAATGTCAGCTACGTGAGCCATTATCGAAGACAAGCTGAAGAACGGAATTGCGAGTCCAATGAAACTCGCTAAAATCAAGCCAACGATAATCAAAATTATAGAAAGAATTCCTTTGGCGGCAGCGACGCCGAAAATGAGACCGTCCACGAAAAGCAATATTGCGACTACCGCCTCAGCGATTATTCCATCCAATTCTAATCTCACAACACTGCGTTAGCCATAACAGCTATAAAGTCGGAACGGGCAAAAATTCTAGAATCTGAGGGCCTTTCTCAAGATATGAGGGGATTCGATCAACCGAGATTTTCTTTAAACGCTGAGACGATGTTGCGAACAGCTAATTTTGTCTTCTTGGCATAGATCGAATCAGCCACCGAGCGCCTTAGGACAACAATAGCTAGTATGCAACCGAGGCAAATTTGCCTTGCGAGTGCTATTGCTTGAACAACTCCTGGTAAGGACGGATTAACAAAAGAGTCCCAGAGCGCAATGAACGTAATGTTCGTTGCCTCAAATGTGTAGAAGAGGGGTAGCGAGATTAGAGGAATTAGAGCGAAGAATGGCAATAAATCCAGATTCAGTTGCGGCGGAGAGATGTAGGATAACAACACGAAGCAACCGATCACGAGGAACGATCTAAGAAGAAGGGGCTGCCGCCTCAATAGAAAATAGACCGAGCAGCAGGAGGCTAAGATCAAGATGGCGCTTATTGCCTCTGCAATTGGGTAGCTCGCTCGATTGGGAAAGAACCATACGAGAAAACTATCTTCTAGGCCCCAGTTCTTGAGGTAAAGATATCCTGCGAGCCATCTCGAGTAGTTCGCGAACATGAACGGAACATTCAATCCCAAAGGAACGCCGATGGAAATTAGGGCGTAGTCCAGCTTTTTCCTGAATTGTTTGATGTCCTGAAGAAAAAGCGGTAAGAGCAATATCGGAAACAATTTTGTGGCGACAGCGAGACCCAGTGCCGCCGCGGAAAGCTTTCGATTGCCCGTAACCAGATACAGGTAAAGGGACAGAACGATGAAAAAAGTCTCGATGACGTCAAAGTTGTAAGCTGCGAA
>JASHSF010000219.1 GCA_030036955.1 Nitrososphaerales archaeon | reverse complement strand
TTTGAATCCATTACCTGTGAGAACTGCGACGACCGTTTCTTTTGGATCTATTTTTCGCTCTCTGTGGGCGCGGGCAATTGCAGCTAGAGCAGTTGCCGAAGAAATCTCGCAGAATATTCCTTCTGAGGACGCGATTTTTCTTTGAGCGTTCAGAATTTCAGAATCTGATACTGAAATCGCGAGACCATTGGATTCTGAGATTGCCAGTAGCGCATGATCTGCCCCGAATGTCACGCGAAGAGCTCCCGCGATTGTCTTCGCTGGAGGTGCGATGTCTTCTACGTGCTTATCACGGCGAATGACGGACTGAACTAGAGGGTCAGCGCCTTTTCCTTGCACGGCAACAATCCTCGGTATTTTATTTACAAGACCGAGTTCTTCGAGCTCTCTGAAACCTTTGTAAATTCCGTAAATCAGATCGCCTCCAGCTGCGGGAACGAATACCCAGTCGGGCGTGAGATTATCCTCTAGGACGGTTTCGTACGCGATGGTTTTTACAGCGTCGGTCAAGAGCGGGTTGTAAACGGCCCAGATGAAATGGTTCATCCATTCAGGCAGCGCCTGCTGCGTCAGCTCAAGCCCCTTTGCGAGATTATCCTTGGTATTGAAGAGATTCCGCACCCTCAGCATTTTCGGGCCGTACATCCCGATTTGAACGAGCTTTGAATACGTGCTATCTTCTCGCACGAGAATCAAACTTTCTAGCCCCGCATGAGCGGCGTAAGCTGCAACCGCGGCTGCTGCGTTACCAGAGGAAGCAGTAAAGACGCCTTTCTTCCCCTGCTCCTTTGCTAGTGATAGTCCGAGCGACGCAATTCTATCTTTGAAAGAACCGCTTGGATTTCCTCCTTCGAGCTTGCAATAAATCCTGCCGCTTCTTCCAAGGCTGTCTGAAAATCTTCTTGCCTGTACAAGAGCAGTTCCGCCCTCGCCGAGCGAAACGATATCCTCGTCGCCTACGGGAGGAAAGAATTCCTTGTAGCCCCAGATTCCCTTTGATCTCGGATTACTCACGAATTTTTGGCTTAGATCGTAAACGGCCGAAAGAATTCCTCCGCAGTTCAAACACGTTGAGTGCGTTTCGATTGGATTTGCTCTCTTGCAGCTCAGGCAACGAAGCTCTACAAATCGACTTTTCGACATAGGCGAAGATTCCGAAGACGATTATTATAAACGAAGCAATCCCAACTGATTCGAAAATGTTGCTCACTACCGAACGTCTCATTCTGAGATCTGCGAATTCATCCGACGCCGGGAACCTTCTGCGTTCAGCGACGACAATGTGCTGCGCTACCTGCCACCGGTAAATCTCCTATGACCCTTGATCGATTCACGAGCGCTGTCGAGAAAAGAAGGGAGCTGGAGTCAACCCTTGGCTACGCCCATTAATTATCGAACTGCGAGAGAGCGGAGCATTTATCGGTAATGCACGCCTGTTCACCTGAAAAAGATAATCGGTGTTTGCTTTCAGGATAACCTTGCTTCTGCTAGAGTCCTAGAAAAAGCTGGCATGCGCTACGTCGGTCTTACGTCTTACTTTGGCATAGATGGAGTAAAAAAGTATGAGAAACCTGGATGACATAATATTCCCGGGTGGCAAGAATTGACCGATCTCGAATTCCTGTTCGATTTTTCGAGCCCCAATTGCTACGCTCTCGTGAAAGAATTGAAGGCTTTTTGCACGAAGAAAGGAATGGGGCTCAAGTATTCCCCGATATTTCTCGGCGGGATGTTCAAGCTTACAGAAGATGCTCCGCTTCCCAAAGGCAGCCTCGAGTACAATTACATGACGAGGAACCTCGAGCGCTTTTCAAAAATTGTCAATATTCCATTCAAGTTCTCGCACGAGCGCTTTCCGATCAATTCGCTCAAAGCGCTCAGGGGATTTTACTATGCGAGAGAACTCGGAAAAGAAGATGAATACATTGGAAGAGTTTTCGAAGCTTCCTGGGCGGAGGACGAGGATATTACCCAGGTTGCAGTTCTTGCGAAGATAGTTGATAGCCTCGGAATAAATAGAGAGGAATACTTTGCTTCCATCGAGAAGGACGAAGTAAAGCAGCGCTTGCGGCAGGACACTCAAAGCGCGTTCGAGCGAGGGGTCTTTGGTGCTCCAAGCGTTTTCGTCAGCAAAGAACTGTTTTGGGGCACGCCGGGCGAGATACTGTGGAACCTGTGTCACCTAGGGTGAACTTGAGATCTGATTTTCGATTCCAGTTTTCTAGTGCATAAGTTTTACTTTCCTTGGATGAAGAACATAATCAGATTTCAAATGCAGAGCCAAATCTTGATGCAGACAGTAGAGGACGACAAGGCATTCTATTTTTATACAAGAATTGGCTGCCCGACGGGACAGAAGGCGCACAGCATGCAGGAATTTGCGGAAATGTTGAAGCGCGTTGAACCTGCCTCGGTTGTTTTTCACTCTTCGAGGGGCGACTTTGAAAAATGGATAATCATGCTCCACGACAAGACGCTCGCATCGCAATTTGCTTCGGCTAGAAAACAAAATCTGACGCCGCTCGAGCTGAAGAACAAGCTCGTCAGGCTCGTGGACCAAAGAGTGAGGCGCCTCCTCGAGTAGGTCCTTTACTATTTTTTATCTGAGGGTTTAATTTTTAGGCATGATTCCAACCTCCTTGCGAGGGGCTCGAAGGTTTAATCTGAAAATATTGCATCTTTCAATTTTCATTCGTATAAGATTGTATCTTTGAATGATCTCTCAATGGATATTCCATTGATGCTCTCAATTTCTTTACATAAATTGTAGCTTTTAGCTTGTGAAGCTACAATAGCTGCGCAACTCGCACCAGGTGCGAGAGCGGTAAAAATTTGGCCGCCCTTGTGTGAATGCGACCGGAGTTGCCATATAAATCAATGGAACT
>JASHSF010000028.1 GCA_030036955.1 Nitrososphaerales archaeon | reverse complement strand
GAGAAGTCCCAACCAAGATCTCGTATGCCGATGATCTGGAAACGAGCACAGAGAATCCTGTATCTCACTCTATGCAGCTCATTGGAGGTTCGATAAAATTTGTTTCACTTAGACACCCTCTTTTATTTTACGGAATACCGTGCATCGTCCTTTTCGTAATCAGTCTAGTATTCGGGAGCTGGACTTTGCTATTTTACTCTGTACAGGGCCGCATTCCATTTGGGCCTGCGCTTGCGACAGTGTTCTTCTTTATAGTCTCAACAGTACTTGGAGCAGTCGGCGTCATTCTTTACTCCATGAGCACTTTAATTAAACAGAGGACGTAGAAAATCGCCATCCTCTAATGATTTTCTAAAGTATAGGCGTGTTAGAAGCTATGGCGTTTCGAATCCCAGCTTCCCATAAAGTCTGTTGACAGAACAATTCAAATGCACTGCCATCGTATCGTACTACGATTCTACATATGCTCGAATTGGGCAAAAGCGCACCGAATTTTGAAAACCTCAAAGCGACCGACGGCAAAAGTTACTCGCTAGATTCTTTTCGAGAAAAACCTGTGCTGGTGGTAATTTTCTCCTGCAACCACTGCCCGTACGTTCAAGCTTACGAAGATAGGATGATTGGAATCCAGCGGGACTATTCATCCAGGGGCGTTCAGGTTGTAGCAATCAATTCAAACGACGACAAAGCCTATCCAGAAGACAGCTATCCTGAGATGATCAAAAGAGCCCACAGCAAGGGGTTCAACTTTGCCTATCTCCGCGATCCGGATCAAAAGGCAGTCGACTCTTATGGAGCAGTCTGCACACCGCATGTCTTTGCCTTCGACAATGAGAGAAAGCTCCGTTACAGGGGAAGAATAGACGATTCGCGAGATCCAAATAGCGTAAAGAGTCCAGACCTGCGCAACGCCATCGACGACTTGCTTGCGGGCAAAAAAGTTAGCGTGGCCGATACCAAGCCGTTCGGCTGCAGCATAAAATGGATCAAAATGAGTTCTGTTGGCTCTTAGGTTGACAAAAAATTGTGAAGAGACCTTCCGCCTGCCAGAAGGGCCCGGTGAGAGATTCTTTCAGAATTCTGCAGTTCCGGTGTTTTTTCGAGCTAAATAATGTCCAGCTCTTTTCCAATCTTTGTGAAGGCCCCAATTGCAAAGTCGAGGTCTTCCTTGGTTAGAGCGGCGTTCATTATCGTCCTTATCCTGGCTTTCTTCAGAGCCACCATTGGATAAACGATAGGTAGAGCGAAAACGCCCTCTTCGTACAATCGAGAACTGAGTTTCTTCGCCACGGCACTTTCACCGACCATGACGGGCGTAATCGGAGTTTCGCTGTTGCCAATGTCAAACCCTATGTCCTTCATCGCCTTCTTGAAGTATCGCGTATTCTCCCACAGTCTTTGCACGTGTTGGGGCTCCGTTTCCAAAACGTCAACAGCCGCCAAGCATGCCGCCGCTACGGCTGGAGGAGCTGAGCCGCTAAGGAGCCAGGTGCGTGATTTGTTGTATGCGAAATTGACCAGATCCTGAGAACCCGAAACGTGACCGCCCACGACGCCGAACGCTTTAGAAAACGTCCCCATTTCGACCTGAACTTTGTCTCGCCCCAGTTTGAAATGCGAAACGATCCCTCGTCCTCCTTCACCAAGAACTCCTTCCCCATGTGCGTCGTCCACGTAAACCATGGCACCGTGCTCGGAGCACAGAGGAGCAATCCGGTCCAGCGGGGCAATGTCCCCGTCCATGGAAAAGACTCCGTCGGTTATTACTAGAATTCTGCGGTAAGCTGGTGAATGGCGCTCCGCTTCGTTGAGGACGCGCCCTAGATCTTCGGTGTCAGCGTGTTTGTAAACAGCTCTTTCTCCTCGAGAGAGCCTCACTCCGTCAATTATGCTTCCGTGATTTAACTCGTCGCTGATTATCAAATCCCCTTCGCCCACGAGCTGGGGGATCAAGCCTGCATTAGCTGCAAATCCTGTCTGATATACAAGAGAGGCATCGGCGTGTTTGAACCTGGCGAGTCTTTTCTCGAGTTCGACATGAATGTCCATGTTTCCAGCGATAGGTCGGACAGAACCAGAACCGGCGCCATGAGTCTTGACGGCTTCGATGGCTGCTTCTTTGAGCTTTGAGTGATTGCTCAATCCAAGATAATTATTGGAACAAAACATCAAGACCTTTTTGCCATCGACCATGCACCAAGGGGTGCTCGGTCCTTGAAGAACGCGAAGCCTCCACTCTAGCTCCTTGTTGACTAAATCTTGGTATTCGTCGTGAAGAAAGGATGTAGGATTTCTCATGGTCTCAAGAGTCAATTCGCTATGGACCTCGATAGCAGAATGAGTAGTCGATGCTTCTAAAGATATCACAGCCGTTTAGACAGTTTATCAAGCATGTCTTCGGTCATAGCTGCCAAGTCATAAGTGGGCTTCCATCCCCATTGCTCTCGGGCTGGAGTATCGTCGAGCGACATTGGCCACGAATCGGCTATTTTCTGCCGAAAGTCGGGTTTGTAATCGCAAGTGAATTCTGGAATGTGTTTTTTGATTTCGTTTGCGAGCTCTTCTGCTGTAAAAGAAAGACCGCCTAAATTATAGCTCGTCCGGATCTTAATTTTCGATGAATCTGCGTCCATCAGCTTCAACGTTGCATTGATGCAATCAGGCATGTAGAGCATAGGGAGGACCGTATCTTTTCTCACAAAACAAGTGTACTTCTTGTTCTTTATCGCTTCGTAAAATATCTCAACGGCGTAGTCAGTCGTGCCTCCACCGGGCGGCGTTTCGCTGCTTATGATTCCCGGATACCGCAGGCTTCTAATGTCGAGCCCGTACCTGTTCGAATAATAATTGCAAAGAAGCTCGCCAGCCACTTTGCAAATGCCATAAACTGTCGTAGGAATCAGCGAGGTTTCCTGCGGCGTGCTCACTCGAGGAGCGTTAGCTCCAAAAGCCGCAATCGAACTAGCCCAGAAGATACGAGAAATATTTCTCTCTCTTGCGACTTCGAGAACGTTGCGGAGCCCGTCCATGTTTACCTGCCATGCTAGGGCGGGGTTTTTTTCTCCGGCTGCGGAGAGCACACCGGCTAAATTGTAAATTGTATCGATATCGTATCTGGCTGTGGCTTTTGAAACGGCATCCTTGTCAGAAACGTCGACAATTGCGTATGAAACTGCAGAAAGCATTTTTTCGCTGGGCGCCCGCGAGTGACCGGCGGCGATGACGTTTTCTTTACCGTACTTTTTCGACAACTCAAATATTAGCTCGGAACCGATCTGCCCGGTCGCGCCGGTGACAAGGATCCGCTGAGAGGGCTTGTTTGACACTGTAATTTTTCAATCTCCACAATAACTAGAAGCAAGAGAATCAGTAAGGTATCGGAATATCCCAAATGGTATTGGCTTTCTGAGCAACATTGTTTAGCAAACGCCTCATGTTCAATGTTCTGTTTCGCTGAGCTATTAACGGATTTTCGGTCGCCCTTGACGAGGCCGTCAGAGTGATTTGTCACGCCTCGTTCCGAGTCACCAGAATTTTCTTTCGGGTTTTTGGCCCTACGAGGCTCAGGCGTGCGGTGAAGGCTAAAATATTCTAGCTTGAATACTTTGCCCAGCTATGGCCACTAGTATCAGTGTTGATGTCCCTGAGCTTGAACCCTCAAAATGCTTTGACACGTTCATCGATCAACTCTCAAAGGATCTTGAAAAAAGCAAAATGAAATTCGATGCAGGAAGTACTGGAAGGATGACCCAAGACGGGGCCGAGCTCGGTCGTGTGCTATCCTGGCAACCTGGAAAGGAAATAGCCCTCGAGTGGCGCAACGACGACGTAACATCAAAGATCATATTTGCTTTCGAACAGCAAGGTGACGGTACACGAATTAATCTCAGCTGGGAGCGACCAATGGATAGTGATAGCTCGCTTGGTTGGTTTGCAGAGCAGGTAGCATCTCCGTTTTTGTCGTCCGCAACCGCGAAGAATTTCGGCGACTGGCTCACCGACAGAAAAGCGAGAAAACCGTGGGGACCGGAGGCACGAAAAACGTACGGCGACCCGATGTACCACAAGCCAAACTTTTACGCGATCCTCAACGCGCTCGCACTGACGAAGGATGACTATCTCTTGGAAGTTGGATGCGGCGGCGGCGTTCTTCTTAACTGGGCACTAAAAAGCGGTTGCAGAGCAGCGGCAGTCGATCACAGTCAAGACATGGTGGCGCTAGCGAAAGAAACGAATGCAGATGCTCTAAACGCAGGGCGCCTTGAAATTAAAGAAGCCGATGCCCATAGCTTACCTTTTTCGGATTCAATCTTTACGTGCGCCGTTTCAACCGGAGTATTCGGATTCATTTCAAATCCTGTCGGCGCTATGAGAGAAGTGCATCGCACGCTAAAGGATGGCGGACGATTTGTAATGTTCACGGCAACGAAGGCGCTCAAGGGCACCCTCGCGGCGCCGGAGCCGATGGCCACGCGGCTTTTCTGGTACGAAGACGAGGAACTGGTTGAGCTGGCTGTCAAGGCAGGATTCAAAAGCGCTCGTGTGGAAAATCCGGAATTGAGCGACTACGCGAGACAAGCGGGCTTGCCGGAAGACGTGGTTAAGGAATATTTCACCGGATCCAAAAACAACCAGCTCTTGATTGCGCTAAAGTAACTCAAGTCGTCTGGATGAAAATCGATATACTCGTGAGCTGCTCGACATCGGTTTGGTTGTTCGAAAACGTATTCGCCGTCAAGTAGATCGTGTAGACGCCGCTCCCCTCCTGCGCAATAAATTGAGAGAGGGAAAATTGAACGTCTAAAGAGCTAGACGTGATGCTCCAGGTGCTTGGCTTGATGGTCGTCCCCTGGGCGAACTGTTCGCAGTTATTCAGAATGCCACCGCTGCAAGGGATGACGCCCCCGAGAAAAGCACCTGGGTCATAGGGCCTTTGATACTCTGAATTCAAAATCGAAGCGTTGAGCGGCACCGGAGGAGGATCATAGTAGATCTCGACGCTGTCCGGATTGAGTGACTGGTTGGTCGTGCCTGAGAGCTCCACGTTCGAATTCGGGGTGTTGAAAATCATGGAGCTGTTCAAGTTGATGTAATAGTTTTCAAAATCTTCGACAAAGTACACGTTGTTCGAATTGTACATCACGCCTATCGACACTCTGTTGTGAAAGGGGTTCAGAATGTTGTCGCGGTGTCCGTTTTGGCAGCAGGCAGAATCGTTGTACATCATGTCGGATTCCAGCGTTCTGATCGCTTGCTCGACCTGGCCGGTCGAGCTGAAAGCCGGGAAGAAAGAAGTCGCAGATTCATATGCAACGTTTTCCTCAACGGCGCCGGTTCCGTTCAAAATCGTGTAGCGCATGTACGGTTTGTACCCCTGTGTGTCCCAGTGACTGAAGTAATCGTTTTGCTCCATGGAGCACGCGTGCTGCTGGGCAGAAATTATGGGGCTAAGCGTAACCGCGGAGAGGTTGAACGCAGCGCGATCCGCGTTTATCAAGCTCAACGAGTAATTCTGGAGCGTCCCGAGGTTAGAAGGTTGGCAGTACTGGAGCTCGCCACTCACAGAAGTAACCGTGACGCCGGAACCTGAATTGGTTGTCGTGTTTCCGGTAAGCGGCGAGAGCAGGCTTCCGAAAAGACTGTTGAAAAAAGACACATTGGTCATTGCAAACAGGACGACCAGAAGAATTACTATGATGGCCAAAATCGCAACAGCGGTACCCCCGCTCGACTTTGGTCTCTCCGGTGGCTGCTCCAATGTACCAACTCCACTGTTCTTTCTTGCTGAAAAACTAGCTCACGAGAATCTAATCTTCGGAAAAAGGCCTTCCCGGTTCATTTCACTTATATTTGCCAAACGCATCCTATGCGGAATGACTCATGCGCAAGAAAATTAACGCTGGAGAGCTTTTGAGGGCTTTGAACAACTAGTACCGACTAGGAATCTTGCTCTTTTTCCGATAGATGGCCATGATAGAAAAAATGTCCAATGCGCGCATCGTAGTGCACGCGTTCCTCGCCCTGTACGCTGTTATCCTTGCATACATTATCGGAGGTTTACTTTTCAGATACAATGTTCCTGTTGACCTGTTCTTCGGCCTCTCGTTCGCGCTCTTGCTTTTCGCACTTGTTCAAGCAATTTACGAAATCGGAATAGCGAGAACCCTTGTCTTTTTTGCCATCACGAGTACTGTTGGATTTGCCGTCGAAGTGCTGGGCACGTCCACAGGCATTCCTTTTGGAAAATACACTTACACGAATTTTCTCGGGCCGAAAGTGCTCGGAGTTCCGGAGGTCGTCCCACTAATCTGGTTTGTTATTGTGTACATTTGTTTCAGCCAATCCTTTGGAATTATAGGATACCCGGAAAGTTCGAGCAAATCAATTCGTTCTCGCCTGTTTATTCCGATTATCGCCCTAACGGCTTTTGGAATCATGGCTTGGGACGTGATTGTCGATCCAATGTTCACATCTTACGGGTACTGGATTTGGAACAAGAGTGATCAAGGTCCGAAGTTGTACAGCGTTCCTCTTACGAATTTCGCCGGATGGTTCCTTGTCTCGTTCGCCATGCTTCTGTTCATATTCGGAGCTTTCAGACTGAAAGGGGGTGAAATCGTAAAGCGAGAGAACGCGGTAGACTGCAGAATTGCTTATGCGTTGCTCTTCTTAGATGGGGCCGTCGCGAATGCGACACTGGGAAATTATCTTGCAATAGCCCTCGGTGCACTGTCGATGCTGGGATTCCTTTTGGTATCGCGCTTCTTAAGCTTGAAGCTAAAGAGCAAGCGCGTGGAGAGTTCTTCGGAGCAGGTAGCTTAAAACGTTGAGTGACTCCCTAGCGAACAAAAACAGATAAATATTTAAACAATTAATTAAGTATCGAATACTTATGGGTTCGGCATGGAAAGCGGTTGCAGACGACAACCGCAGGCAGGTTCTCTTAATCTTGAGAGATGGAGAGAAAACTCCGTCTGAAATCGCGCGGCACTTCAGCTTTACTTTACCGGCGCTATCGACTCACTTGCGAGTGTTGAAGGACGCGGGGTTGGTTGGCGAGCGCAAGGAGGGACAAAGGAAGTTTTACTCTGTCAATCGCGAAGGCATGTCGGATATAGCGGATTTTCTCGACGAGTTCTGGGATGAGAACCTTCGCAAATTGAAGCAGCACGCTGAAGCTAAAGAGCGAAAGAAAAACAGAAAGTGAAAGAAATTGGAAGAAATTCGAAAAACGATAACGGTTGACGCTCCGAGGGAAGCTGTGTTCAATGCGTTGATCGATGCCAAGGAGCTTGTAAAGTGGATGCCGAACGAAGCAAAAATGGATCCACGAGTTGGAGGGGATTACGAGTTCAAGTTCCACTGGGCTGCGAGGGGACTCGACACAACCTTGAAGGGAAAGATCCTCGAGCTCGTGCCAAACGAAAGAATATCCTACACCTGGGATTCGAGAACAGCGGGTGGCGAAGATCGAATAAGAAGAGCAGTCGTAACCTGGCTTCTGGAAGAACTACCCGGCGGTAAGACCAAAGTTACCCTTGTGCACTCGAACGTTTCAAAGGAATTCCTGCAGGATGCAGAATCAGGCTGGACTCATTACTTGAGCCAGCTTCAAAAAATACTTCCGGGCTAGAGCTTACTCTTTCCTCGTGAGCCGGAAGCGGCTTCGCAAATCCCTGTTGACATAGACAACTTTTCTATTTCGGGAGTGACTGTTCTTCAATTTTTTATACTCTGATCTTTAGATTCGCTGCGCCGAGCATTCCGGATACGATACTATATGCGACTGTTTGGACAAAGAAGAATCACGATCGGCTTCACAATCGGGATTGTATTTCTCATTTTCACGACGCTCGGTACGGTCGTTCTCGCAACCCAGTACCAGCAAACTATCACTGACCTTCGGCACTACGAAAGCTTGCAGATGACAATTTCCGATCTTCTGTCCGAAATACTCAACGCGGAGACCGGTCAGAGAGGTTACGTCATCACTGGAAATTTGAGCTATCTCGCGCCCTACTACAAAGGCCTTTCGGCAATAGATCAAACAAACGCCAGTTTGAAGAGTCTGTCTGCCGGTAATGCAAATCTTACTACCGGTTATCAAGAGCTGCAGCCGTACATAGCAGATAAGCTTTCAGAGCTAAACGAAACAATTTTCCTTAGAAGCACTCAGGGATTTGCAGAAGCGCAAGCAGTCGTAAATTCAAGCAGTGGTGAAGCTTACACCGATGAAATTAGAGCGATCACCGAGGGAATGAGCGCTTACGTATCCCAGCAGGAAGCGAGCGACGTTGCGCTGTCCAATTCCCAGGAGAGCGAAAGACTTGACGGCACATATTTTGACACGGTCGTTGCGCTCGGCGTAATCGGGTTCGCGATCTATTCAGTAAGAAGAAATTTGAGCAACGAAGAAAAAGCGCGGCAGGAAGCTCAGCTTCTTCAAGACATACTTACCCACGACATCAGAAACTACAATCAAATAACTAAGCTCAGTGCGGAGCTTCTGCAGGGCATGAACAAGGATCCCGAGTCGGCGCAGATAGTATCAACGATACTGCAATCCGTTGACGGCTCCACACAACTCGTAGACCGTGCGAAGAAGCTCGGGAAAATCCTTTCCGAGGAGAACGTGAAGCTCTCTCCAGTCGATCTAGTAAGCACCATAGAAAATTCGATGAAGCTAGCGAAAAGTGCAAACAAAGATCTGGGAAAAACGATTGTCGATCAGTTGAAGCTCGCAAGCGGGGTCAAGCGCGACCCTCAGGTTTTGGCAGATTCGCTGCTCGAAGAGATCTTCGTGAACCTTTACTCTAACAGTGTAAAGTACACCGAAGGCCAAGTCGTAAATATCGAGACCTTAGTCGAGGAAGATCAGAATTACTGGAAAGTTTCGGTTTCAGACTCGGGCAAGGGCATATCTGACGACAGGAAGAGCTCAGTCTTCAGCCGGTACATGAAGAGTTCGAGCGGTAGCGGACTAGGGCTGTCAATAGTCTACGCTCTCGTAGTTCAGCGTTACAACGGAAGGATAAAAGTGAAAGACACGGTCGAGGGAGACCACACGAAGGGAACTACCGTTGAGTTTTGGTTGAGGAAGGCAGGTTAGCTCCGTTGAAAAAATTCAGGCACTGGTCAAGCGTCAGAGTTAGTTTCGGGCTTTTCCCTTCCAAAGAAAATTATTTTCTTTCTCAAGCCACGTGACAGTGTACGATCATTCCTGCCCGGCTTGAATGGAGTTTCGGCACTCATAAGGCGGAGATTGTCGATCAAATTAACGCTCAGCGCGCAGATGTCGTGGTAATACTTTGTCCCGTTAGTGCCCGATCTTGCCACGTATTCGTTGTCGAGGATCAACTCGCTGCAGTGATAGCATGCGTCCCCGTAACCCAGCAGCTTTCTCGCTGTGTTGATTCTTATGACGCTGACCGGCAAAGTCCATCAGAATGTCCGAAAGAAGTTCACTGTAATTGTTGTAGTTAAATGGTTAAATGGTTTTGCCGAGAGTGCGAAAAGAATGGATCAGATTTATTTGGGCAGTCTGGTGATTCAGGTCGCTACGGCGGAACTGTGGTCCAAGGCGAGCTCTTAATGATCACAAATCGCCAATGCGGCAGCGAGCGGAACAACTTATTCCCTTAATCTAGAATTTCCAAACATAAAGACTTGACAGGACAAATTTTCCACTATGAAAAAACTCAATGCAACAAAGGCGAGGCTTTTCACAGCGGCAGCAATTACAGTTGCGATTGTGCTTTTCATTTCTTCAGGATCACCAGTAATTCAGGGATTTGAGCAAACGCTCGCAAGCGCTCTTAGTCCTCCTGTATCAGCATCCAATCCCGCAACTCCAATTCAGCACATCATAATCATCATGAATGAAAACCACGCCTTCGACAATTTCTTTGGGACCTATCCAAATGTCCCGGCAGGTTACAATCTCACCCTTTCAACGTGCCTTCCTTTGACCGGAAATCAAACTACTTCTACGCCTTGCGAGCATCCGTTCTACGCAGGGAACATGTCGCAGATCCAAA
Source organism: Nitrososphaerales archaeon (assembly GCA_030036955.1). Taxonomy (GTDB): domain Archaea; phylum Thermoproteota; class Nitrososphaeria; order Nitrososphaerales; family CADDZS01; genus JASHOD01. The sequence continues at coordinate 1,556 of JASHSF010000028.1, read as the reverse complement.
TGACAGATCAGTGTCACACCGAGGAATGCTCCGTGGTAGATTACAACCAAGGCAAGATGAATGGGTTCCTACAAGGAGAGGGCACAAACAGAACGATGGCGTACTACAACGGAACCTCGATTCCCGAGCTGTGGGATTTGGCATCTTACTACAACTTGGATTATGACTTTTTCTCGAGCGCTCTTTCCTACAGCGAAGCAAATCACCTCTTCGCAGTGGCTGCAAATTCTCCCTTGGCGCCATGGCTGCACGGCAACCCGGAGCTGGAGAACGAGAGCTTCCTGAATTTTACCTATCCGGAAATTGGAACCGCAATGACGAACGCTGGCGTCACTTGGGGGTACTTCCAGTACAACTGGAACGATTCGAAGGACTGCACGGGTAACTACACGGTACAAAAGGGACTCTTCACGGGAGTGGGAGGTGACGGATACTGGGAAGGCGAAGCACAATTCAGACAGGTGCAAAACACCGCGATAGAGTGCTCGAGCCTCGGAAACATCGTAGACTTTGAAAATGGACTCGCGACAAACACTCTCCCACAGGTCAGCTGGGTTGAACCGGAACCGTCCGAATCCTGCCACCCAGGTCAGGGTACGCTCGAATCCTGCCAATCGTACATCACTTCAGTGATCGACGATATTGAGCAGAGTCCGGTGTGGGCCCATTCTGTAACGTTTCTCACCTGGGACGAGTACGGGGGCTACTACGATCCAGTTTCTCCTCCACAAATAGATGAGTTGGGAGATGGCTTCAGAGTTCCGCTTATGGTTATCAGCCCGTACACAATCCGAGGACTCGTAGGGCCTTGCTCTGTGTCTGTAACTGCCGATTGCGCGCCGAGCTACAGGTACTACAACAATTACACCGATACTTACGGCACGACGACAGCGGAGGATTTCTCCGCCTTTCTTTCTACCATCGAGTACAATTGGGGGGTTAAGCCGATTGCCCTAAGGGATGCCGAAGAACCGAACCTCTTCTACATGCTGAACTTTTCGCAATCCCCAATTGCCCCGCTCTACTTTAACAGCGACTACAATCTAACGGCTTATCCGATCAGCGCATGCGAGTCAAACGACGGATGTCAGGTAGGCACGCCTTTTGGGGCGGCTGCTTCAATGCTTGGGCCCAACTCTCCTTGGGTAAACGTTAGCGGAGGCTCACGAGTCTACTCGGTTTACAACGCGACAACTCCAGCATGGGCAGAGTCAAACGCTCAATCGGCGAACTATTCTGGCGGAGATCCGGACGATTAGAGGAAAGAACGTAAAGACTCCACGTAGAAGATGCTGGCTTTGGATAACGGGCATCGGGTGGGACTTCGATGGAAAAAGCGTTTAATCCTAGAGCCAGTCGTGAAAATAACGGACAGAGTATAGGTCTGTGAGAACTCAATACGCTTACTTGATAGTTACTCTTTCCGTGCCTTTATTTTTGAGTTATATTGACCATCTAATATTCCCTCTAATCAATATCTTCTTCCAGATTTTCACTCTTGATTCTCCTTCTCCAGTGTTTCCTTTTACTATCGCCACTTCTTTCTTGACCTTTGT
>JASHSF010000218.1 GCA_030036955.1 Nitrososphaerales archaeon | reverse complement strand
TTGTGACGTCATCACTAAGTTCTTCAGAGCTGCTCGTTTATGGCGGTGCGATTGGAGTCGTGGCTTCCGTTGTAGTTGTGGGAAGCCTGGCTGTTCGTAAGAGACACAAGCCCTCCAGGAAGCGTCGATTCAAGTGATCTAACCGCGCCATCTTTTCACGTACACGAGAGATATTGCTAGGGCCGCGAGGATCACCGCAGCTGCAATTCCAATCAATTCAAAGCTAATGGGCTTTGAGGGTTCCGAATTATTTACCGTCAGTGATGCCACAGCGCATTCCCTGATCGGGGCGGGCGTGGCTGCCGAATCTGAACTTGACTGGCGAGGGCACACCGTGATCGTGTAATTTCCCGATTCCAGCTGCGCTCCCAGCCCTATATCGAGCCGGTATGAAGTAGAATTGAACATCGCGGATGATATTGTGAGGTTAGAGCCGACGTATCCCGGGACAGCAAGGGATCCGCTGATCAGCGGAGGGAGGTCAGCTAGCGCCGATTCGTTGGAATTGACGTATAGAATTGCAGTGCGATTGCTGTTCGAAAGTGTCAGGGAGCTTTTGGATAAGGATACACTGCAAGAGCAAGACGCATTTGTGTCTAGTTCTCCTAATTTGCCTCCTGTGAACTCGGTGAACCAAACTACTCCTCTCTGATTGTCTATCGTGAAATGCAGCGGTTCAGACTGGTTGGTTGGTACTGCAAATTCGGTTAGTAGATCTGTTGCAGGGCTGAACTCCGCAATTTTGTTTCCTATGTGCTCATCGAACCAAATCGTTCCATCCGCAGCTTCTTGTACCCAGTAGGGAAGGGTAATGTTATCACCCTCAAAAGTAAAGAGCGATGTTGCGTACTGAGTTACATTTCCTGTCTGCTCATTCACGTATCCGAACAAGCTCGAGGCGTGATTTGTAAACCAGACTCTGCTACGCGCGCCGTCTACGACCACGCCAACAGGTTCGGAACCCCGCGGAAGGTTCCAGATCGCCACAAATCGCTGTAGGGTCGGATTGTATTCGACAATATTCGCCGAGAATGGCTCGGCAACAAAGACGTCCCCTTGGGAGTCAAGCGCAATTCCTGCAGGTCCGAAGTAGGGCGGGGTGGCTCCCACGTTTATCGTACCGGTTGTATTGATCAGGCGAATCAAAAATGCGCCATTGCCGCTTATTTGGAAGATGCCGATCTGATCTGTATAGATCGACGTAAACCAGATTTGTTCCGTTGCTGAATTGTATGCAAGAGCGTAAGGATCGACTTCAGGGTTTCCTGTCGAGAAATTACTAAACTGTAGCGTTGTAGGAGAAAATCGCCATAAGAGTGGTTGCTCCGCATTTGAAAACCATAGGTTTCCCTGGTCGTCAAATATCATGAACCATATCAAGCCGGAGGTGTCTGTAGGAATCGGAAAAGTCCTAAAGGCGCCCTGCGTCGGCAGATATTCGACTATCGCACCGGTGCCATTTCTGGAGCCGATGTTATTTTCAGCAATCCAGACGTTTCCGGAAGAGTCTGTAGTTATGCCGATCGGAGTGGAATTGATTTGTGGAAGCGAGATTTCTTTGATCGGCGACGTCTGATCTCTCAAATTTGCCGAAGCTTGGTTTTGACCTGCCCCAAAAGCAATTGGCGAACTACTAATTTGTTCAGAGACGTTTGAAACCGGTTCAAGGGCAACTAGCAGTATTGTAAAAGTTGCAATAAAAAGTAGCGACCAACTGAACTTTGTGCGCGGCAAGGGCACCATCACCTGTCATTTCTCAAGGCAATAGGATCTATAGTGAGCAAATTCTACAACAAAAACTGCCTCGAATGAAAGTTTCAAGTGAAATTAGGAGCAAAATATAAATTAAAAATCCATCTAAAAATACTGAGCGATTAGAATTGTCTGCTCCTCGCAAGCCAGAGACGGTAAGCTTTACGATCAAGACCAAGTATATTTGGCTTATAATAGGCGTGTTGCTTTGCTTGCTGGCTCTCGCTCCAGTCATAGCTTCTTACTTGCCTTCTACATCGTCCTCGAGCAGTTCAGGATCTTCTGCGCCCCCGAGCTCGTCAGTGGCACCTAACTGCGCTAACCCTTGTACGATTGTAATCCAAAATTCTCTGTTTGGAACTGTCCAGCCAATTATAGTCAAAGCGGGAACTACGGTTACCTGGGCAAATAAGGACGATTTGGATCATACGACCACTTCCAACAGCGGGATATGGAACAGCGGAATTCTGGACCCTGGTCAGAGCTTCACAGAAACGTTCAGCACGCCGGGGACTTATCCATACCACTGTCTCATTCATCCTATGACGGGCACAATAGAAGTCGTCAGCTAAATTTTTCCAGTTCTACCCAAAGCTAGTCGACGATCGTGACTAAGCTCCAAGGAAAAGAGCTATCGCCCTTTATTTTAGTAGTACCAATCGAATTTGTGATCTTGCAAATTTACGTAGTTGCGTTGTAAATGTTGCAAACTTTTGGATTGGTATTGCAATAGGCGTTGGGCAATACGACCAAGTAGCCGAACATGCCGTTTGAAACGTGGTAATGGCAGAAGTATTCATAGATGCCAGGAGTCGTGGCCTGGAACGCACCGTCTCCCCAGATCTCAGTTACTCCAAAATTAATGGCAGCCGTGGTTGTGTTTACAAAGTGAACCAAGTTGTCTATCGGTAAAATTGATGGGGCAGAACCGTTTAGAGATAATCCAGGATCGGGATTTGAGGCAATTGCAAAAAGATTTGCACTCTGCCCAAGGGGGCCAGAAAGCGTTGCGTTGGATAGCAAGCTTGAGCCTGAAACGCAGTATACGTCTGATACCGCTGCCGACTCTTGAGTAAAAGTACCGTTGTTATCACAGTTGCCAGTGTTGTAACCATTTGTCAAAAAGTTGTGCATACCGGCGGAAGAGTCGTTGATCTGAAAACAATAAACACATGCTCCAGTGGCACTTATAGCGTCTAACGTGAAGGTGTGCGCGTCCGTGTCGTTGTGCATGAACAGTATCTGTACGATGTCGCCTTGATCGACGACCAGGACCTGAGGGCAGAATCTATCCTGACCGGTATTATCGGTGTTACACCAGTCGACTTTGAAAGCAATCGGGGCAGGAGCTACGTTGATCGACGTGTAGTTTGCGAGTTTTGAATCAACCGAAGATACGGCGGAGTTTACAGTAGTCGAAAGACCGTTAAGGTCGTTTGACTGCGAACTAATGCTTTGATAAAGTACCCCAAACTCTGCTAGCGCAACAATCAACGCAATGACTGCAATCGCAAGAGCCGCCGTACCTATGCGCGATGATTTGTACACAACTTGGCTGGGCGCACCCGCGGCGAATATGGGCGTGCGGTAAGACAAGCCAAAATAAGCCAAGCCTGAACCGACTGGAAGTGCGATGATCACAAACAAGAACGCAACAAAATTTGCGTCTGCGTTCGTGCCGGTAATTGCAATTCCCGCCAACGCGCCGCCGGAGAATACAATAAGGAATAATATCGCGGCTACTATCAAGAGAAGGAGTCCTAAAATAGCGACGCCCTTTTTCATTTCAGTTCGAAACCAAAACATTGGAGCAATTTAAATTTTGCTTGTTTTTTTATTCCGAGGGCTATTTCTTTTCTAGCTGTTCGTGAACTGCCTTAATTGAGGAAAGTGACTTTCCTGTCCATGGACGGCGGGAAAGACGATGGGGAGCCGACCGAGGAGCAATCTGCATTCGTCAAAAAGGTCCTGATCGCCCTGACGATTGTAGTCGTTGCAGTTGTGCTCGTGACTTTGGAAGTGATAATCCCCGTGCGGTATGTTATTTCCGGAGTAATAGTAAGCGAGGTCGCATTCGTAGTGCAGGTTTGCCCTGCCATGAAGAGGTCGAAGGTGTGCGAGTTCTGTATCTTTGAGCCCGATGTGCGAATCTAATGAAAATACTCCGATCATGAGTATCCCTCCGATTCGTGCAAGAATATCCTTCGCGAGTTGTTTCGTTTGCGCCTTCATCGAGTACTCAAAAACCGTACACCATAACTAGTACAGTAATGATGAATACGAAGATTACGATCCAGAAAAACGAATCCTTGTAGAATCCTTTCCTTAGTTTGAATTTCAAGTTCTGTCGGACGAACATCTCTATTACGAACTAGTACAAAAATTATTTCCAAGTTCCCATGCTCTACTGGAGCGGATAGATTCCTTCGGGGGCCAATATGCACATCAAGATGAATGAAAACACACTTTGCTTATAATTATCACTTCGGTCGATTTGCTGGGGACAAATTCAAAATCAGCACAGTTGGCTTAGCAGGATACGACAACTTCTTAGCTCGGCGAGCAATGAAAGAGAAGTCTAGCTGAAAACCGTTAATATAAGAGCAAACTTTCGTTATTCGCGCTTTATCATTTTTGGACGATCGTGGTGATCAATTTCAATGTCACGAGCAAACTGCCCTGATCTCGATTTGACCTACGGAAAAATCCAGTTGATGCCAGCAGGAAGCTGCATCCTTATCGCTAGCCTACAAA
>JASHSF010000027.1 GCA_030036955.1 Nitrososphaerales archaeon | reverse complement strand
TCTTTTCTCGCGACGCCGCGCGCCTCCTGCTCGCTGCTTCTAACAAGCGTGAGAAGGTAAGCGCAAACTTCAATGTCCGATCCGACGCTTCTTCCGTTCTTCTTCGCGGCTTTGTCGATCCCCGAAACAATCCTCCCAAGGGATTGCGGCGATTCGCCGCCCTTTGCAACGTAACCATCTCCTGTTTTGCCCGCGAGATGCTGCATCTGTTTTTTCCATCCAGCTATGTAAATCGGAAGGGAGGATTCTGCTGGTTTTACGAGTGACTTGACGTTGTTCATTTGGAAGACCTTCCCCTGAATTGATACCGGTTCGCCCTTCCACATACGACGGCAGATCTCGGTCGTTTCTTTTAGAGCGCCTATTGGCAGGGCGTGATTGACTCCCATAAGATCCAATCTTGCTGGAAAACCTGTTCCGAGTCCTAGGATAGCTCTTCCGCGAGAGGTTTCTTGGAGAGTGTACATTGACATCGCCAGGACAACAGGGTGTCTCGTAAAGACGCTAAGGCAGGCTAGGCCGAGCCGCATGCGTGAGGTGCCTCTTGCTGCAGCGGTTATGAATGAAAGGGAGTCGCGCGAGAACGGGTTTTCGTGGAGCCAAAAGCTATCGAATCCCGTGTCTTCGGCGAGTCTTGCATAATTAGTCATCGTCAGCACATCGACATCGCAGTTGAAACCGATCGCGAATTTGCCTTGTTTGGTGGATGACATCGGAAATTGCTAGAGAATTTCTTCGTTTATAAAGGGAAATAATGGGACGAGCGGCATTCTTTCAGTCGGGCCAAACCGCTAGTGCTCAAAAAATTCGGAATTATGCATAAATCAAACTCAAGTGCTGAATGACGCTCAGGGATCGGCCAATGAAACAATCTTTCGGAATAGCCCAGAGCCAAGTGACCCGGGAGGAATCCAAAATTCCCGGACGGGTACCCGATCCCAAGGTTAGTTATGTTGTTCGGCTGTTTTCCGATGGAACGCGTGAGTATGATTTTTTGCTAAAGATCTTAAGCTTGGGGCGAGATCGCTATTGGCGGCAATCCCTGCTTGAAGAGTCAAACATCCGAAAGGGTAGTCAGGTCTTGGATATTGCGTGCGGGACCGGTCTCGTCTCGTACTCCTTTGCTAGAGCAGGGGCGCGCGTAGTTGGGATCGACGTAACTCGGGAAATGATCAAGACGGCTATGGAGCTGCCGGAATACAGAAACACTGACATCGACTTTATCGTCGCACGAGCCGAAAACCTTCCGCTCAGGTCCGATGCCTTCGACGCGTCCACGATTAGCCTTGCCCTCAGAAATGTTAGCAGTCAGGTAGAGACCCTTTGCGAAATGTCGCGCTGTACGCGGAAAGGCAACCGCGTAATGAGTCTTGATTTCTCTCGCCCTACGAGCGGTTTTTTCAGCCCATTTTACAATTTTTACATTTTCAGGGTTCTTCCCTCGCTTGGCCTTGTAATCTCTCTACACTGGAACACGATTTTCCTTTACCTGGCAAACTCGATACAGAAATCAAGAAATCCCGAAGACATCCGCGGTACAATGGATTCGATCGGGCTTGCCAGTTCCAAAGTAAAGAGGATGACCTTTGGAGTGACTGCTCTAGTCTCTGGAGTAAAGAAATGAGTCTAAAAGGTGAAAGAATTTTTTGACGACCCTGAAACCTTCTTGGTATTCGTCTGCAAAGCACGGAGCTCTATCGGACTTTATCGATCTTCTTCATCCGCCCTATACACTCTGGCACCTGTCATACGTCCTAATCGGAATCTCCCTGTCCCCGATCGTTTACGCAAACAGATCTGTTTCAGTACTGCTGGCATTTTTTCTGGGACTGGGAATAGGTTCGCACGCATTGGACGAGACAATGGGCAACCCCCTTGAAACGAAAATTTCGAAGAAGACTCTGTATTTGGTAGGTTTCCTAGCACTCGCTGTAGCCGTTGCAATCGGGCTCTACTATGTAGTCACACTTTCGCTTCTCATTCTTCCCTTCGTTGTGCTCGAATGTTTCTTTGCAATCGCATACAACCTCGAAATTTTCAACAAGCGCTTCCACACTGGGTTCGTTTTTGCGCTGTCCTGGGGCTCGTTGCCCTTTCTGACAGGCTACTTTGTCAACGCTCTCAATTTGGGCCTCCCGGTAGTATTGATGGCTATTGCGATTGGACTGTTCACGTACGTTCAGAGGACGCTCAGCATGCATGCGAGGCTCTGGAGGAGAAAAATAGCGCCTGTTGAATCGATCCGACTCTCTGACGGAAAAACAATTCCCACTAACACAGAAGATCTCATTTCTCCATCAGAGAAATCGCTCCGGGCCCTCGTCGTCGCGATTTTTCTCGTCGCAGTATCTCTAATTGCCCTAAAGGTCTTGTAAAAAATTCCCATATCAATCTTCGTACTTTCTTACTGGGCTCAATGACGCCGAAACGTATCTTTAACGAATAAAACCGCTGGCAAGAAAACTAGTACGAAGATCCCTGCTACTATCCACGCTGCCGAGTAGCCGAGGCTCGAAGATGCCACTGCAGAGAATATTATCGGAAAACCCAACGAGCCAGATATTTGAATAGAGTTAATCAGAGAAATCGAAATCGCCTTCTGCTCCTCACGCAGCTCGTCACTTTCGAAAGGAATCGCGTACATCGCCATGAAAACTAGAGAGTCGCCCACCCCAACTATCACCATGATTGCAGTCGTTGCTGCAATTCCTGCGTAGCCGATTAGAGCTGTTGCCACTCCGAAAGCTATCGCGGGATAGAGAAGGAACCCCTTCCTGTTCCGCATCCTGTCCGAAAAGTGGCCTCCGAGGGGCCCCACGAAAACGGGAAGCGCGAAGACAATCGAAGCGAATGACGAGGCAACGTAAGGGTTGACACCATGCACGGTCTCTTCGTAGTAAGGAACGAGTTGAATAACTGAGTAGAGAGCTGCCCAGAGCCCGATGAATCCTACGCCGAGCAGCCAAACCTGTTTGTTGTGCAGAACGCCCATCAGAGCTCTGTAAGCTACGGCGAAATTCCTCTGCAGTTTTTCAACCCCCGTTTCGTGTTTTATGACGATCAGATTTTCTAATGCGAGTGCGATGGAGAGCAATCCTCCGATAATTAGAGCAAGCCTCCAACCAGAGTATGAGATCAGGTAGGCCCATCCAAACAGGGCTATCGCCCCTCCGATGTTGAACGCACCATTGTATATCCCCACGGCGAGTCCCTGCCTTTCGTCTCGGAAGAGGGGCGCGACAACGGCCAAAGCTGGCGAAAAGAACATCGACGCGCCAACTCCCAGGGCAAATCTCAGAACAATGAGAAGGTCGAAGTTCGGTGAAAGCCCGAACAAAACGTTGGCGACTCCCATCGTGAGCATGCCCGTTACTGCGAGCGACTTTGGATTCCATCTTGCGGCGGCAAATGATGCTGGTAGCTGGAATAGTCCCGCCCCAACAAGAAAAGCGGATTCAAGTATTCCGAGGCTTGGGAGTGATACGTGGAAGTCACTTGCCAGCTGCGCGAGACCCGGTGACAGGTCGTACCAGTTTAGAGCATAGACTGCTCTGGAGACAGTAATCGACAAAAGAACCAAGATCCTATAGTTTTTGGAAAGTTGGTTCTCTACGTTCAATGATCGTCGATCTCTTGTTAGTGTACGATTAATTGGCCGGAAAAAACGCGATTTTACTATTTTGAGAGGAGAAGCGGCACTTTAGCACGCCCGCCGTGTATTTTTGTTGTGATTGATCAATTTATTGCTCTAAATAACGCGGATTGTCAACAGTTCTTGACTTTGGTTAATTTCTTAGTTATCTCATTGCGTGAGACACATCAGGTGAATGATTCGTAAAATGGTAATAGATCCACTCTTTGTGCTCATCGCGGGTTCTGCCGCAGCCATTGCAATAGTCATCTTTGCAGCGTACAAGAGCACGCAGAGCCGAACTGAAACGGTCATGGCAGGAGCAAGTCCCTCTCCGGTCGAAAGTGCGCGTGAAGAACCTATAGCAGTTCCGGTCGCCACCGGCCCCGAAATCAGTCCTGTCGGCGACACATTCTCGGAACCCGTCCAGTCAACGGAAGCGCCAGCTGTAAACCCTGCAGAGCAAACACAGGAGATTCCTCAAGAGGCGCCCACGCAAATTATCAACTTGGTTCCTCCAACGCCCGAGCCTTCTCCCTCACCGGAACCAATATCTCCAGTCTTTGAGATGCCTTTCCAAAATCAACCCGGCGAGCAGCATGCAACGGAGATCAGCGAACCATTCGTCGCGAAGTCACCTGACACACCAGAAGAAGCGCCTTCTCCCTTCCCAGAAGATACCTTCTCGATCTCTCCTCAGACCCCTGCTCCAACAGACGTTTCAGCCGTCGCAAATATTGCAGCGCCGAACACTTCTGCAGCAGTTCCGAGTCCCGTCCTTGTCATTGCAACTCCGAAACGAAAGCAACCAAAGACCAGAAGAATTTCGAGTGCCACTAGCAGCGTTCCAAGGAGAAAGAGATCAACGAAGTTGAAATCAAACGATGAAGATCGTACGAGCTTCGGATCTTCTTCCCTCTCCGATGATATCCAACCAAAGTGATTTTCCCAAGATATCGAAATCTGGCGTTCTAGGATCTATGCCAGTATTT